>QIDL01000271.1 GCA_003228415.1 Gammaproteobacteria bacterium
AACCTTGCTGCCGGGCGTGTCGACACCAAGAAACTCTTCAATGCCTTTCTCGACGGCGATGCGACCGACATAGAGTTGAATTGGTCTCGGCAGACCCAATTCGATGGCGGCGATGGGCCGAAACAGCTCGGTGTCCACGCCGCGAACCCAGCGTACCAGATTCCTCAATCCGCGCGCCTCCAGCATGGCTTTGAGGGTTGGCGTGGAATACATGGTGGCTGCTGCTCCGGAGTGGAAGCGGCGCAGGCCTGCGAAGGTCCAGCTTTCCGGAATACCAAAGCGCAGCTTCAGATACTGTGGGAACAGAGTGTGGAATGAGGTGGTAAATGGCATACCCCGGTGCATGAGATACCAGCGGGCGGTCAGTCCGAGAGGCCCCTCGGTGGCAATGTGAACCGCATCCGGCTGGGCTTCTTCGATGAAGCGGCCGATGGATCGAGGGGTGGTGAGGGCCAGTCTGATCTCAGGGTAGGTAGGAGCGGGGACGTTTTTGAATCGGTCCGGTCCGATTACCACGACTTCGTGGCCCCAATCCTCCATATACCGGCAAACGGTTGAGAGCGCCCGAACGACACCGTTGACCTGTGGATACCAGGCATCGGTTATGAGGAGCAGGCGCATGTCAGCAGCAGTTGTTCATGACTCGTCATTTCGGAGGCGGATGGTAACGACCCAAGGGCAGATCTCAACCCCTGCTGACGAATTCGGATGGCATCACAGCCGCTGAAAGTGAGAGAATGCCGGCTTTTGCCTGCCGTGCTCCTCAAAAAGGATTGCGGTGCTGAACAGGAGACATCGGATGGCACCGGTCAACTTTGGCGCTTTTCTCGCACCTCATCATCCCATCGGGGAAAACCCGACGCTGCAGTTCCGCCGCGATCTGGACCTCGTGGAGCATCTGGACCAGCTCGGTTTCGAGGAATTCTGGTGCGGAGAGCACCACTCCACCGGCTGGGAAACGATTGCTTCGCCGGAGATGTTCCTGGCTGCTGCCGGAGAGCGGTCTCATCGAATCCGTCTGGGTACCGGGGTCGTGTCACTGCCTTACCATCATCCGTTCAATGTTGCGCAGCGTATCGTGCAACTCGATCACATGACCCGAGGTCGGGTGATATTCGGCTCCGGGCCGGGGGCGCTGCCATCGGATGCCCACGTGCTCGGCATTGACCCGATGGTTCAGCGGGATCGACAGGATGAAGCGATCGGTGTGATTCGCCGGCTGCTCAGGGGCGAGGATAGATTCAGCGTCGATTCCGACTGGTTCGAGCTCAACGATGCGAAGCTGCAACTGCTGCCTGTGCAGGAGGATCTGCCATTCGCGGTCGCCTCTATGATCAGCCCCTCAGGAATGACCCTTGCCGGTAAACACAACACCGGAGTGCTCTCTATCGGATCCATGTCGACTGCCGGGTTGCAGGCACTTCCCACCCAGTGGGGCTTTGCCGAAGACAGTGCGGCCAGACACGGCAACTCGGTCGATCGAAAAAACTGGCGCATCGTGCTTTCCTGGCACCTGGCGGAAACGAAAAAGCAGGCACAGGAAGAGGCCAAACACGGTCTTTTGCGCTGGCATAACGAGTACACCGTCGGCACCCTGATGCGTCCGGGCGCGGTCGCCTATGACAACGCCGATCAGGCAATCGAAGAGATGTCCGGTGGTGATCAAGCCATGTCGATCATCGGCACGCCGGATGAACTGATAGATACTGTTCACAGGCTGCAGACTCTGACAGGCGGTTTCGGGACGGTGATTGGTTTCGTCAACGACTGGGCGAGTCGGGAAGCGATGTTTCGCAGTTGGGATATGGTGGCTCGCTACGTGATCCCGGAAATCAACGGTATGCTCGACGCATTTCGTGAGTCGCAAGCTCATGTGATCGATCATCGAGAGGTGTTCGACCGCGCCGGTGAGGCGGTTGTCTCGAAGATCATGGAAAACGAAAAAGCAGTTCAGGCGATGTCCGAAGAGGCCACCGCCGGGTCTGCCATTCCCGCCCATCACGCCCCTGAACTCGGCAAGAAGTCGAACGGACAACATCAAGGAGAGTAGCTATGAGTACCATTCAGGCAATATTCGAAACCAGCAAAGGTCAGATCGGCGTTGATCTGCTGCCGGAGAAAGCCCCGGTCACCGTCGCTAACTTTGTCAATCTGGTGCGGCACGGATTCTATGATGGACTCATCTTTCACCGGGTGATCGACGACTTCATGGTTCAGGGTGGCTGTCCTCAAGGCAGGGGTACCGGTGGCCCTGGCTATCGGTTCGAGGACGAATTCGATGCCGAAATTCGGCACTCGACGCCGGGTAAACTCTCCATGGCGAATTCCGGACCGGGCACCAACGGATCGCAATTTTTCATTACTCACGTCCCCACACCCTGGCTCGATGATGCGCACACGATTTTTGGTGAGGTGCAGGGCGAGGAAGACCAGGTGGTGGTCAACCTGATCACACAGGGTGACACCATCACCCGTATCACCATCGAGGGTGAGGTGGACGCACTGCTCGAAGCCCAGGCGACGCGAATCGAAGAGTGGAATCAGGCGCTGGATAAGTAATGCATTCACCTCGACCCTGAACGCAGGGTTTGGCACAATCGCGCCGATTTTTACGGCTCCGGGCACACAGTCATGGTCAATATCACGCTTCCCGATGGTTCGGTCCGGTCCTTTGATGGGCCGGTGACCGGGACCGATGTGGCGGGTGATATTTCCAGGTCGCTGGCCAAAGCCGCGCTCGCCATCAAGGTCAATGGCGCGCTGCAGGACATCTATCTGCCCATCGGTGAGGATGCCGGTGTGGAGATAATTACCGCAAAAAGTACGGAAGGTCTGGATCTGCTGCGACACGATGCAGCACACGTGCTGGCCGAGGCGGTCAAGGAACTGTTTCCGAACACTCAGGTCACCATCGGACCGAACATCGAAAACGGCTTCTACTACGACTTCGCCCGGGAGACACCTTTCACCACGGAGGATCTCGCAGTCATCGAGGCACGGATGCACGAGATTGTGCAGCGCGATGAGGACATCCGTCGTGAGGTATGGGATCGGGACGAGGCGGTAGCGTTCTTCGAGAGTCAAGGCGAAGCGTACAAAGCAGAAATCATCGCCGGTATTCCGACAGGTGAAGAGGTCGGCCTCTACCGGCAGGGTGATTTCATCGACCTCTGCCGGGGTCCACACCTGCCTTCTACCGGCAAGCTGGGGAAGGCGTTCAAGCTCATGAGCGTTGCCGGAGCATACTGGCGCGGCGATTCGAACAACGAGATGCTGACGCGTATCTACGGTACCGCCTGGGCGAACGAAAAGGACCTCAAAGACTACCTCACGCGTCTGGAGGAGGCGGAGCGGCGCGATCATCGTCGACTCGGCAGGGAAATGGATCTGTTCCATCTGCAGGAAGAGGCGCCGGGAGCCGTGTTCTGGCATCCAAAGGGTTGGACACTGTTTCAGTGCATGATCGATTACATGCGCAGGAAGCAGATTCAGGCTGGTTATCAAGAGGTCAGCACGCCTGAAATTATGGATAAGTCGTTGTGGGAGAAGTCGGGTCACGCCGAGAAGTTTGGCGAGAACATGTATCTCACCCAGACCCCGGACGATCGGGTCTATGCCGTGAAACCCATGAACTGTCCTGGTCATGTGCAGATATTCAAGCAGGGTATCAAGAGCTACCGGGATCTCCCCTGTTACCTCGCCGAGTTTGGCAAGGTGCATCGATACGAACCGTCCGGCGCATTGCACGGCCTGATGCGAGTGCGGGCATTTACCCAGGACGACGCGCACATCTTCTGCACCGAAGAACAGATCACCGATGAGTGTGTTAAGGCCTCGACGCTGATCCACCAGATCTATAATGACTTCGGTTTCGATCGGGTGGTGGTGAAGTACTCCGACCGGCCCGAGCAGCGGGTGGGTTCGGACGAAGTCTGGGACCATGCGGAAGCGGCACTCATGAAGGCGCTCAATGCCATGCAGGTGGAGTGGTCGGCGAATCCCGGTGAGGGTGCCTTCTACGGCCCCAAGCTCGAGTTCGTGCTCCGCGATGCCATCGGTCGGGACTGGCAGTGTGGAACCGTGCAGGTGGATCTGAATATGCCTGAGCTGCTCGGTGCCACCTATGTCGATGCAGACAGTCGGCGCAAATATCCGGTGATGATCCACCGAGCGCTGTTTGGTTCACTCGAACGTTTTTGTGGCATCCTGATCGAGCATCATGCCGGTCACTTTCCCTTGTGGTTGTCGCCGCTGCAGATCGTCGTGGCGACCATTACCGACGATGCCGACGACTACGCCCGCACCGTACAGGAGCAACTTGCCGCGGCCGGACTGCGCTCCGAACTCGATCTTCGCAACGAGAAAATCTCCTACAAGGTGCGAGAACACAGCGTGACCAAGGTTCCGGCAATTTTTGTGGTCGGCAAACGGGAAGCGGAAGAGGGCACCGTGGCCATCCGGCGCCTCGGCGGCAAGGCCCAGGATGTTCGCTCATTGGATGAGGCCATCGCTGCATTTGTGGAAGAGGCGCAAAATCCCCTCGACCGATGAGTGGATAGATAGAGAGATAGAGAGAGTAAATTGATCTCCCCTCTTTTTCTCCGTAACATTGACCCATGGAAGTACTCAATCTTTTCATCTCGACCGGACACAACTACGTCGGCCATCATGGTAAGCCGGCGGGCACCAGTGTCATTACCGAAGTAGACCGAATCGACTGTGTCGCCGGCCGCGGGATCAAGGGCGACCGTTATTTTGACCACAAGGAGAATTTCCTGGGTCAGATTACTTTTTTCGCGGACGAAGTTTACCAGCAACTGAAGCAGGAACTCGGCATAGAGGATCGTCCGCCGTCGGCGTTTCGACGCAACGTCATTGTGCGCGGCCTGGATTTGAATGCGCTGGTCGGCAAGGAGTTCGAAGTCCAGGGGTTGCGATTCCGCGGTACCGAGGAGTGTCGTCCGTGTTACTGGATGGACCAGGCCTTCGGCCCGGGTGCGGAGGACGCGATGCACAACCGTGGCGGTCTCAGGGCGCAGATCCTGACCGACGGTTTTCTGGTGACTGGCGGTTCAAGTTGAACCGATCGAGTTGATCGAATAGAGGCCCTACGGATTCTTCACGTAGGCGTTCGGTCGCAGGTAAAACCACCAGTTCAGCACCAGACACACCGCATAAAATATGGCAAAGCCGTACAAGGCATATTCCGGAGTGGTGGCGTTGATCTGCTCACCGAATACCTTGGGAATGATGAAAGCGCCGTAGGCGGCTACCGCCGATGTCCAACCCAGCGCCGGGCCTGCCTGCTCCTGATCGAAAACCATGGCGATGGTTCTGAAGGTTGAGCCGTTGCCGACCCCGGTAGCAGCGAACAATAAGATGAACAGCAGGAAGAACGGCCAGAAGTAGACTTCGGGTGTTGCCGAGTGATAGGCCGCAGACATGAAATAGGCCACACCCAGGGCAGACAGAATCATGATGATGGACACCATCTGAGTGACCTTGGCGCCACCTACCTTGTCGGCTATCTTCCCGCCAATAGGCCGAATCAATGCGCCGATAAACGGTCCCATCCAGGCGAACATCAGTGCGCTTGGACCATTGGCGTTCACCGCATCGTGTACCAGCACGCCGTCCGGCCCCATCACATGAGTGAAACCAAAGATAACCTTGATGGACAATGGAAAGGCGGCCGAGTAGCCAATGAAGGATCCAAAGGTCATGGTGTAGATGACCGTCATCGCCCAGGTGTGCTTGTTGTTGAATATCTGATACTGGCGTTTCAGATTTTCCTGCAGTTCTCCACGGGTGAAGTACCGAAGCGCGACCACGGTACCGACGATCACCAGGGGCAGTACCACCCACATGTTCAGCAGCCCTATGCCAAGAGGGGGTGGAAGTAACAGATAAAGGCCGATGCAGGCGGCGATCAAGGCAATGAGCAGCAACATCGTGATCTTCACCATGGCCCAGGGCGGACTGCCCGGATGGGGTGTCACGTGGTCGGTGGTGAGGTTGTTCATGCCAAACCAGCCGAAGAATGCCAGAGGAATCAGAAAGATCAGCCAGATGAATCCGGCGTTGTGGATGTAAGTCTCGGTACCCGCGGGAATCTTGCCCACCAGAGTGCCGCTGCTGTTCACCAGCGTCATCGACTCCCCGCCAAAGACGCCCATGGTCATCACCAGCGGAATCAGAATCTGCATGGTGGTGACACCGAAGTTACCCAGGCCCGCGTTCAGCCCCAGTGACGTGCCCTGCACCCGCTTCGGATAGAAAAAGCTGATGTTGGACATGGAAGAGGCGAAATTGCCGCCACCGAAGCCGGACAACAGCGCCAGAAGCTGAAATGTCCACAGTGGTGTGTCCGCACTCTTCAACGCAAATCCGGTGCCTACCGCCGGGATCATCAGCAGAGCGGTGGTGAAGAAGATGGTGTTGCGACCACCGGCGATCCTGATGAAGAAGGTACTGGGAATCCGCAGCGTAGCACCGGCCAGGCCGGCGATGGAGGAAAGGGTGAATAGCTCGCCCTGGCTGAACGGAAAACCCAGGTTGAGCATCTGTACGGTGATGATGCCCCAGTACAACCAGACTGCGAACCCGCACAGAAGGCTTGGGATGGAGATCCATAAATTCCTGGTAGCAACACGCTTACCAGTGCTCTCCCAGAATTCGTCGTTCTCGACATCCCATTCTTTGATGTTTGCCTTCACAGTCTATACACCTTGTTGTACCTGTTTAGAATCGACTGACCGCTTCCGGTGCCTCATCGCGCATCATTCGCACGATGACGTTGTGCATCCAGAACAGGCTGATTACAGAAATCACCCACATGAACATCCACGCGCTCGTCCACAGCCCTGTGGCATCCAGCAGATAGCCGAATATGATAGGACTGAAGAACCCGCCAAGACCGCCGATCACGCCAACCATGCCACCCACCACCCCGACCTGATCGGGAAAGTAGTCGGGAATGTGCTTGTACACGGCCGCTTTGCCGACGCCCCATACGCTTCCCAGGATGATGACAAGCCCCGCGAATATCCAGACGTTGGCCTGGAAGTAGATCAATGTGACACCTTTGGCCAGCAGTTCCCGCCGGCCAACCTTCTGGCCTACCTCGACCAGGGCTTCCTGCCAGGTGTCCTTGGTGGGAAAGACCACGATGCTATCGTCCAGAGCGTCGAAATCTTTCTCTTTTAGTTTGAGCTGGTAAACCTGATCGTCGACCACGATGCGGGTTTCCGTGACCTCGGTCACCACCCCGGGGCGTTGAGCGAGTATCCCCTCACCCGGCGAGTAGATCTCCATCTTGGGAATCACCAGCATGAAACTGATAGCGACGGATAGGCCCAGCACCCAGTACATGACCTGGCGGGCTCCCCATGCATCGGACATCCAGCCGCCTGCCGCTCGGATGACGCCCGACGGCAGGCTGAACAGCGAGGCAAGAATTCCGGCAGTGACCAGCGGCAGGTAGTACACGTTGACAAAATAGGGTACCAGCCATTGCGAGAAAGCGACGAAGCAACCGAAAACCAGGAAGTAATACATGCCGAAGCGCCAGACCCGGATGTCTCGAAGCGGTCGCAGCATACCCGCCAGATCTGGTGGTGTGTGAGCGGGCTTTTTGTTCTCGCTGAAGATTAAGAAGATGATCCACATGACGATGAACATCGCCGCATAGTAGATGGGTAACGAACGCCAGCCTTCCAGATCGGAAGCGTCGTTGGTGAGGTAATTCAGCAGTGTGGGCGCAAAGAGCGTGGTCAGGGCGGCGCCCGCATTACCGGCGCCGAAAATGCCCAGCGCGGTACCTTGTCGGTGAGGGGGATACCACACCGAGGAGAATGCGATGCCGATGGAGAAGCTGACCCCGGCCATACCGAAGCCCGCGCTGTACAGCGCAAATTCCCAGAACGTTTCTGCAGTGGAAAGCAGATACATGGGAATGGCACAAAAAAACAGCAGTCCGGCGTAAATAGGCTTGCCACCATACTTGTCGGTGAGAATACCAGCGGGCAGCCGGAACAGAGCGCCGGTCAGCACCGGGATACCCATCAACCAGCCAATTTCGACCGGTCCCCAGTCGAACACCCGGTTGGTGGACAGAAACGTGACCAGCACACCGTTCATCATCCAGGCCGCGAAACATACCGTAAAAGCCAGGGTGTTGAGGAATAGCGCGCGGTGTGACTTTGAAGTCGCTACTTCTTCCATCTTGAACTCCGCACCAAGATCGTGATCCCGCTAGTTATTGCGAGGCCTGTTTTGTTGCCATGCGGTATTGGGATTTCGAATGAGTTTTTTATCCCAGTACCACATGACCACCTGATAGGGCCGCCACAGATAGTGCAGCGGTGCAACCAGCAGGTGGACCAATCGCGTGAATGGAAAAATCAACACGATGAGGAAAGCACCTACAACATGAAGCTTGATGACCAGCGGCATTGCTGCGATGGCTTGCGTCTTTGGACTCAATGCCAGTATTGACCAGAGATAGGGCGACAGGTCGGAAGCGAACCATGAGGATCCCCATCTGTAACCCAGTGCGATCCAGCACCCCATCACGAACTGGGCCAACAGCATCACTTCGATGACGATGTCCATCCGGCTGGTTACCATGCGCAATCTGGGATTCGACCAGCGCCGGATCATCAATCCGGCCAGCGCGACCACAGCGACCAGCCCGAAGGTGAAGGCTACGCCTTCGTGGAAGATCAGACGAGCGGGAGAACTGTTCCAGAGCAGAATCAGTTCCGGGAAAAGGAAGATGGCTAAATGGCCGAAAAAGAGAACGAGAATCGCGATGTGAAAGGGTACCGTTCCCCAGAACCCCACCCGGCCTTCCAGAAACTGCGCGGAGAGGCTCGAGATCCCATACCCGGCGCTGAAGTAACGGCGAATCGTCCCGACCAGAAAAACCATAATGGCGATGTATGGCAACGCAACAAACAGGAAATTATCTAGAGAGGTCATTACCTTTCCCTTCGATCAATAGAACCCTTCGGCTCTGTTTTCAATCTCGTTTTCAGTAGTCAGAGATTTCAAAAAGTCACTGCTCGCAACCAATGGGATCCTTTCGGTGATCTTGAAATCCGATTTCAAGATCATGTACAACGCCCGCAACAGGAACTGGTAAAGGGTTGCTACATCGCTCGAGTCGGTTGGAAGCTCGATGAGCGTTTTGTACTGTTTCTCGTAACTCTCGTACTTCTTCTGTACACGATCGACCGAAAACTCCTGGGTCATATCGCTTACGGCAGGTGCAACGATTTCCTGCACAAGTTCCAGCAACAGATCATCGTCTTCCAACAACGGCATCAGGCGGAGAACATTTGGCAGGTGATCCGCCAGTTCCGAGCCGCAATCGTTGTGGCTTGCCTGGTGCTCCCGATTCAAGTTCGCCAGCAACTCACCGCGTTTGTAGTCATCACCGAACAGGACATAGCCGAGGTCGAGCGTGGTGATCGCCTGTACGTCGAATGTCCGGGTGTACAGCTCCTGCATCGTGATTAGATCGTCGGCGGGCAGGAGATCCAGAAAGCGCTCCACATCCGGGATCGCGGCGGGGCAACAGTCTGCGATGTTGTCCCGTGAACGACATGCCCGCTCCGGATAAAGTGCGTCCGGATAGTCGAAGAGATCGGCGATGAACCGATAGTGTTCCAGATTACTCACCTATGGCCCCCTCACTGCCGAACCTTCTTTGAAGCCAAATCCGGTGCTGCCCTTGGTATCTCCGGTATTGGTACCCTCCATCATCTCGATGGCTTGTTCCCGGTGTGCCGGTGGGATAACGAATCGATCGTCGAATTTCGGCAACGAGGTCAGATAGTAGATTGCATCGGCCAGTTCTGGTGTCAGACCGGCGTCGGTCAGGACCTCATTGGCCCGGTCCTCGGGAATGTCTCCAACCGTCTTGAAACGGCGGTAGATACGAACTGCCATCAGTTTCTTGATCGGAATTTTGATCTTCTCGGTATCCCCGGCGCTGAACAGATTGGCCATGTACTGCATGGGGAACCGCGCCTCATCGATCGTACCCCAGAGCTCTTCAGTGCTCGTGTCGTAGAGCCACTCGTCATCCCACTGCTTGGCGACATCACCGATTTTTTCGCGTCGCTCCGTTTTCTGCTCACCCAGTGATGCCATCACCGGAAGCAACGGCGGCACGTAAAACAAACTCGGCAAAGTTCTGAATTCCGGATGCAGCGGTAGCGCCATGCCCCATTCTTTGACGAATTGGTAAACCGGCGATTTCTGAGCTGCCCGAATGGTCGAGTCTGCGACACCGTTCTGCTTTGCCTGATCGATCACCTCAGGATCAAAGGGGTCGAGCAACATATTGAGTTGCCGGTCGATCAGCTCGCTTTCATCGCACGAGGCGACCGCTTCTATCTGATCGGCGTCGTAGAGCATCACGCCGAGATATCGGATACGACCTACGCAACTGTGCATGCAGGCGGGTGCGTGTCCGGCTTCCATTCGTGGATAGCAGAGAATGCACTTTTCCGACTTTCCAGTTTGCCAGTTGTAGTAGGTCTTTTTGTACGGACAAGCGGTGACGCACATGCGCCAGCCACGACAGACATCCTGATTGATCAGCACGATTCCGTCTTCACCGCGTTTGTAGATCGCACCGGACGGACAGGAGGCCACACAGGCGGGATTCAGGCAGTGATTGCAGATTCTAGGCAGGTAGAAAAATGCCATCCGTTCCAGCTGAAACATGGCTTCCTGTTCCGCTGGTGAAAGGCCCTTCATGTTTGGATCCTTTCGGGCATAGTCGGGCGTACCACTCAGGTCGTCGTCCCAGTTGGGGCCCATTTTGATGTCCATCGGCTTGCCGGTAATCAGCGATACGGGACGCGCTGTCGGTTGGTCATCGGATGCCGGGGATTCAATCAGATCGAGGTATTTGTAGGTGAACGGTTCATAGTAGTCGTCGATGACCGGCAGATGCGGATTGTGAAAGATGTTCTTCAATCCGATCGTCTTGCCCGCACCCTTCAGTTCGATGCCTTGACCTTTCTTCTCCCAGCCACCTTTGTAGATGTCCTGGTCTTCCCACTTACCGGGATAACCGGTGCCGGGTTTGGTTTCCACATTGTTCCACCACATGTACTCCGCGCCTTTGCGGTCGGTCCATATGTTCTTGCACGCGATGGAACAGGTATGACACCCGATACATTTGTCCAAGTGAAATACCATTGAGATTTGTGACCGTATATCCATTGTTTCGCTGCCTGCAGATCAAAAAACGACTTTATCCATCTTCTT
>QIDL01000002.1 GCA_003228415.1 Gammaproteobacteria bacterium
GCCCTGCCTTCGCACATCACCTTTGCGCCGGGTGGCGGCTATGTCGCCTATCTCAAAGCCTCGAGCGACGATCGACAACGTCTGGATCTCTGGCATTTTGATCTGGCGAGCGGCACAAGTCGCCGCTGGCTGAACGCCAGAGATCTCGTGAGCGATTCGGTCCTGTTGAGCGATGCAGAGAAATCGGAGCGAGAGCGCAAAAGGTTGTTCAGCACCGGATTTACTTCATTCGAATTCAATCCCAATGGCCGGGAACTGCTGATTCCCGCCGCTGGCACGGGCTATCTGTTCGACGTCGCGACCGAGACCCTGAAACCCTTTACCCGAGCGGATAACCGTCAGACCGATTTTCACTTCTCACCACTCGGGAATTACATCTCCTACGTTCGTGCCAACGATCTTTATTACTTCGATCTGGAGGCGCAATTGATCGCCAACGGCATAGCCGATTTCATTGCCCAGGAGGAGATGCATCGCTTCGACGGACACTGGTGGTCCGAGGATGAAGCGAGCCTTGCCTACACCCGGGTCGATGAGTCGACGGTCGAAGTATCCCGGCGCTACGAGATTGATGCAGATGCCTTCAATGTCATCGAGCAGAGATATCCTTATGCAGGCGCGGTGAATGCCGCGGTGGATCTCATGATCTACGCTATGCGTGAAGGCAGTCATTCGCGAGTCGATTATCGGCACCATGCCGATGACTATCTGGCCCGGGTAACCTGGTCAGGGGCGAACCTGGCGGTGCAGGTGCAGAGCCGCAACCAGCAGGATCTCTATCTGGATTTTCACGTCCCGTCACAAAACTCCAGGCGGACGATCGTCCACGAAAGCTCCGAGACGTGGATCAATCTGCATGACAACTTCCGAGCGATCGACGGAGATCGTTTTGTCTGGACATCTGACCGTGAAGGCACAACCCACCTCTACCTGTATGCCGACGGTGAGCCCACCCGGCTCACGTCCGGCCCCGGTCGGGTATCGGAGGTACTGCACGTGGATGCCAGACGTGTGGTGTTCAGTGGATGGCGGGACTCTCCAACCGAGCAGCACCTTTTCTCGGTCTCGCTGGATGGCGGCGACACCCACAGGCTCAGCACCGAGTCGGGCTGGCACCAGGTGACCGTAGAAAAAAATGGCGGGTACGCGATCGATCGCATGAGCAGCCTGACCAACATGGGCTCGGTAGAGGTCCTTGGACTCGAAAGCGGTGAATCGATCACACTGGCGGTCAATGAACTGACTGACGCACATCCCTATTTCCCGTTCAACGACCGACATGTGACGCCGATCATCGGCTCCTTGAGCGCCGACGACGGTCAGGATCTCTATTACCGCCTGACCAGGCCTCATGACATCAACGGCCGTCACCCGCTGATCGTCCATGTCTATGGAGGACCAGGGGTGCAGCGGGTGAAAAATGAGTGGGCGCCCTTGTTGCTGCAGTTGTTTGCAGCACATGGTTTCGGCGTGCTGGAACTGGATAACCGCGGCTCGGCCAACCGCAGCCGTGCCTTTGAAGCCCCGATCTACCAGCGGCTCGGCAACGCAGAAGTAAGAGATCAATTGGTCGGCGCCGAATTCGCCCAGTCACTCGATTGGGTAGACGAGGAGCGCATCGGAGTATTCGGCCATAGCTATGGTGGCTATATGACGCTGATGTGCCTCACCCAGGCACCCGCAACGTTCAAAGCGGGAGTGGCGGTGGCACCTGTTTCGGAATGGGGTCTGTACGATACACACTACACGGAGCGGTATCTGGGCACTCCGGAAGACAACAGGGAGGGGTATCAGGCAAGCTCCGTGCTGCCGTATCTCGATGCACTCAAAGGTAAGCTGCTGATCATGCACGGCATGGCCGACGACAATGTGCTGTTCACCCACAGCACCAAGCTCTTCAAAGCACTGCAGTCGCAACGCATTCCCTTCGAGATGATGACCTATCCCGGCTCCAAACATGCGCTGCAGGAAGAGGACGTGTCGATCCATCGCTTCAATCTCATTCTCGATTTTTTCAGGCGTAACCTGGCACCATGAAAATACGACTCGCAAAATCAAACGACGTGGAGGCACTGGTCGGGTTTCAACGGGCAATGGCCGCGGAAACCGAGGACAAAGCGCTCGATCCGACGCGATTGCGCCGAGGTATCGAGTATCTGCTGGCGCATCCGAACGAGGGCATTTATCTCCTCGCGGAGCTCGAGGGTGAAGCGGCAGGGTCGCTGATGGTCACGTTCGAGTGGAGCGACTGGCGTAACGGCCGGTTCTGGTGGATTCAAAGCGTCTACGTGGGTGAGAGACACAGACGTCAGGGGGTCTACTCCGCGTTGCACGCAAGAATTAAATCGATGGCGAAGGCAGACACCGAGGGCTGCGGCATCCGGCTCTACGTGGAGAAACAGAATATCTCAGCCCGGCAGACCTACCAGGCGCTGCGGATGGTTGAGACCCACTATCGACTCTATGAAGAAGAATTCTAGCCTTTCGCGGTGAGCGCCCTGCTCTGTTGCTAAGGCACGCGAAACAGCCGCTGAAAGTTGGCGTCCGTCGTCGGCTACATCGTATGGGTGTGACGATCCGACTGTAGCGCGCCCGCCAGATAGGTTTCTATCTTGGTTCGCGCAATGTCGTCCTGATCGTTGAACTGAACGCCGATACCGGCGGCTTTAGTGCCTCCGGCCCCGTTCGGGGTCAGCCAGATGACCTTGCCGGCAACCGGCAGTTTTTCCGGCTCATCCATCAGGTTGAGCAGCATGAAGACTTCGTCGCCCAGTTCGTATTCTTTCTTGGTGGGTATGAAAAGCCCGCCATTACGCACGAATGGCATATAGGCCGCATACAGGACCGCCTTGTCCTTGATCGCCAGGGAGAGAATGCCGTTTCTCGCTCCGCGCTTAGCTGCCATGGAAAGTCCTTCTTAATCCATACCGGCAACCACGCACCGGCCTACAACGAAAAGGTGAATGTAATAATCGACCCCGGCTTCAGGCCTGTCAATGGGGTTACCGTGACGAAGGTCACGTTTACTTCCCTGGTGTTACCAGGCACCTGGCATGATGCCCACAGACACCGAGGTTTTGTCTATTTTATTTACTACCAGGTCTCCTTTGCAACCCGGTCTCGTTTGCAACCCGGTCAGGGGGCCTGCACATCCTGACCGATCAGCGCCTGCCATTTTACCACCAGGCGCTCGTAGAGCAGGCGTTGATTAGCGCTGTTGGTAAAAAGCAACTGATAGCGAACGGCATTCAATTCATCGATGAATCGGAACAATGCGGACTGGTTCACCTCATTCACACCGGGCAGCCGACTCCTCGAAGCCAACAGCGCGGCACAATGACGGTACCAGCCGGAGGTCAATCGATCCGGGTCCCACTCGAGCATCCCACCAATCCGGGTGGACGCCGGTGTTTGTCTGGCCAGTGCCACCAGCAGAGGTGCAAGCGGCGGCTCCGCATCGGTCAACGCTCTGTGCACGGCCAGTGGAGCACCATCATACTCGAACAGCTTTTCCTCGATCTGGCCTGCCTCCCATTTTTCCAGCAGCCACGCGTGTGCCGCCCGAGCATCGCTTTCTATCTTCAGAGTCTGGCAACGACTGATGATGGTCGGCAACAGCCTGGCCGGCCTGCTGGTAGTTAATATCAGATAGGTATCCGACGGAGGTTCTTCCAGAGTTTTCAATAGAGCATTTGCCGCGCTCAGGTTCATCAGGTGGGCAGACTCGACGACCGCAACCTTGCACGCGGCCGACTGGCGTGTGCCTATGGCGAAATGGGCAAGCAAACGGATCTCATCCACCTTGATGATCGATCCCTCCGGCTCGACCCACCTGAGATCCGGGTGGGCCAGGGTTCGAGCTTCCGCCACGTCCGGTTTGCCAATCAGGATCAGGGCAAGCCGCTCAGCCAGCGCTACTTCTCCCCAGCCTTCAACAGCGCGAATCAGAATGGCATGAGGGAGCCGGCCCTGCCGGTGAATGGTGATGGCTTCACTGAGTGGTTTATCCAGCCAGGGCGGCAGCGCAACGGGCGGTATCACAACGGGCGGTATCACAATAAGTGCTTCGCGAAAAAGTTTGCCATCAATGTCCGGATCGACGCCTGGACCTGCTCCAGCGAAACGGATGCGTCAACCACCTCGATACGGGCATGCTCGGCCGCGCGGCTGAGATAGGTTGCGCGCACACGTCTGAAAAAATCCAGTTGCTCGAGCTCCAGGCGGTCATGTTCGCGCCCCGCGATCCGCTGCAACGAAATCTCCGGGGGCATATCCAGGTACAACGTCAGATCCGGTTGCAGAGTATCCTGGACCAGACTCTCGAGTTGTGCGATCTGGTTGACTTCAAGACCCCGACCACCCCCTTGATAGGCGTAAGTTGCGTCGGTAAATCGATCACAAACTACCCAACTGCCATCCGCCAGTGCAGGTTTTATCACCGTTTCCAGATGTTGAGCGCGGGCGGCAAACATCAGCAGCAACTCGGCCAGGCCGGTGACAGGCTCGTCACGAACGCTGAGCAGCAGCGACCTGACTTCCTCTGCCAGCGGGGTTCCCCCGGGTTCCCGCGTTACCACCACCGAACGATGCGTATCACGAATGAGCTCGGCGACCAATGCCAGATTTGTGGACTTGCCGACCCCTTCTCCACCCTCGAGAGTAATGAACTTGCCGGTCATTTGAGCTGATATTTCCGCACGGCGTCCTGATGCTCCTCGAGACTCACCGAAAAGTGGCTCGTACCATCTCCCCGGGAAACGAAATACAGAAATTCTCCGTCTGTGGGGTGGAGGGCTGCTTCCAGAGATTTCAAACCGGTTAGCGCAATCGGCGTTGGCGGCAGACCTCGGCGCGTGTACGTATTGTACGGAGTATCCCGCCGGAGATGTTTACGGGTCAGGTTGCCATCGAAACCCGAACCGGCCCCGTATATGACACTGGGGTCCGTCTGCAGCCGCATACCCAGACGCAACCGGCTGATGAACACCTGGGCAATTTTTGCCCTGTCCTCATCGCGGCCGGTCTCTTTTTCGATGAGTGAAGCAACGATCAGTGCGTCGTAGGGTGTTTCCAGCGGTAACCCGGCATCCCTTGCTTGCCAGACTCGCGCCAACTCCTGATCCAGCTTTGCATTGGCACGGCGCAGGATATCCGAATCCGATGCGCCCTTCTGGTATCGGTAGGTATCCGGAAAAAACAATCCCTCGGCGTTTCCCGCAGGTAGACCCAAGGCACCCAGCAATGTGGCCACATCTGCCCCGATCAGCTCGTGTTGAAGCGTCCCCTGACCCGCCAGCTCGGCGAGCACCTGTTTGATCGTCCACCCTTCGAGGAGCGTGGTCTCGTAGAACACCACTTCGCCACGCAACAGCCGATCGAGCAGCACGCGGGGGGTGTCCCCTGCTCGAAGCCAGTATTCTCCAGCCTGCACTTTCCTGGCATCGCCGCTGAGTCGCGCCTGCCAGGACCAGAGCCGCGGATGCTCGATCAACCCCGCCTCCGCAAGCCGCTCGGCGAAGTTCGAAAACGACTCACCCGTTGTCAGTTCAACCCGGTAGTCCTGGCTCACCGGAAGCGCCCGGGCGTTGTGAATCGCGACAGCCACCAGCCCGGTCACAACCGCGCTGGCGACCGCCAGGCCGATACCCACTGTGAATTTGAGATACACGTTCACCCGGACGATTCTAGCCCAAACCCCTTTTTCTGGAAGAACCATTCCCGCTCTCTTTATAGAGCGGGCCTGCTCGACAGAGGCTCCCTAGATTTCGCGGAAAATGACCGTGCCGTTGGTGCCGCCAAAACCGAAGCTATTGGACAGTGCGGTTTGCACCGTGGTCTCTCTGGCCGTGTTTGGCACATAGTCCAGATCGCAACCCTCACCCGGATTTTCCAGGTTGATGGTAGGAGTGATCACGTCGTTGGTGATCGAAAGAATCGAAAAAATCGCCTCCACCGCCCCTGCGGCTCCGAGCAGATGTCCTACCATCGATTTGGATGAACTCACTGCCACCTTGGTATCCATGCCGAAGACCTGTTTGATCGCTTTGGTTTCGGCAACGTCCCCCAACGGTGTCGATGTGCCATGAGCATTGATGTAGTCAATCTGATCGGCATTCAGCTCGGCGTCTGCTAATGCGTTCTGCATGGCGCTGATAGCGCCAGTCCCGTCCTCCACCGGACTGGTGATGTGGTAGGCATCTCCGCTCATGCCGAAACCCACGACTTCGCAGTAAATCCTGGCGCCACGTGCCTTGGCTCGCTCATATTCTTCCAGCACCAGCACGCCGGCTCCATCGCCGAGGAGAAATCCATCCCGATCTCGATCCCATGGCCGGCTGGCTCGTTCAGGGTCCTCGTTGCGGGTGGACAGTGCCTTCATCTGGGCGAAGGACGCCATAGCAACCGGCGAGGTGGCCTGCTCTGCACCACCGACCACCATGACGTCTGCGTCTCCATACTGAATCATCCGGGAGCCGAAGCCGATGTTGTGGGTGCCCGTAGTGCAGGCTGTCACAATCGCGATATTTGGACCTTTGAAGCCGTACCGGATCGACAGAATGCCGGAAATCATGTTGATCACACTGGCAGGAATGAAAAACGGGGACACTCGCCTCGGTCCGCCGTTCAGCAGTACGGAGTGAGTGGCTTCGATCGTGTTCAGCCCGCCGATACCCGAGCCAATCGACACACCAATTCGGTGCGCATCCGCCGGATCGGCTTCGATTCCGGCGTCAGCGACGGCTTGAACGCCCGCAGCCACACCGTACTGAATGAAGGGATCAAGGCGTCGAGCCTCCTTTTTTTCGAAGTAATCGCTGACCTCGTAGCCATCGACCGATGCACAGATCTTGACGCTGTATTCTTCGGTGTCGAACTCTTCGATGAGGTTAGCGCCGCTTTTCCCTGCGAGCGCATTTTCCCACGCGATGTCCAACGCACTGCCGATGGGCGACAGCAGGCCCATTCCGGTGACAACTACCCTACGCTTAGTCATAGCCAAACAATCCTCGATCCCTCAGGTCCCAAACGCAAGAAGCCGCTCTACTGTACAGGTAGATGCGGCTTCAACTCTCGTTAAAGGGATGAATGTCGGGTTATTGGTGAGCCAGAATGTAGTCGATGGCTTCCTTGACGGTAGTGATCTTTTCGGCTTCCTCGTCAGGAATTTCTGTTTCGAATTCCTCCTCCAAAGCCATGACGAGTTCAACCGTATCAAGCGAATCAGCGCCCAGGTCTTCGACAAATGAAGCCTCGTCTTTGACCTCATCTTCCTTGACGCCAAGTTGTTCGCAAATCAATTTCTTTACACGTTCTTCTACACTGCTCATTACGCAGGGATCTCCCAATCTGGTTCCTGGGGTGCAGGGCGAGGCGCATTCTATAGATGGGCCATACCCAATTCAAGTTGCAACCAACATTGACAAATCTGCCAATTTGGCTCCGGTTTCAAGATTCTGGTCTCAATGGGTTTGTCGCTGAAACAGGCGATCGGCGTGGGGAATGCACACCCGGCCTCAACGCGTTGTTCAACCCATGTACAGCCCACCATTGACATTGAGCGTCTCCCCGGTGATGTAACCGGCTGCGTCGCTGGCAAGAAATAGTACCGCAGCCGCCACATCTTCGACCCGGCCCAGCGTGCCAAGAGGTATGCGGCTCGACATCAATTCTACTTGAGCATCATCGAGTTGGGCGGTCATGTCCGTGTCGATGAATCCCGGTGCTACGGCGTTGACCGTGATTCCCCGGGAACCCACTTCCTGAGCCAGAGAGCGTGTGAAGCCTTCAATTCCCGACTTGCTGGCCACATAGTTACTCTGACCCGGATTACCCATGCGGGCAACGACCGAACTGACATTGATGATGCGCCCCCAGCGGGCTTTCATCATGCCGCGCAAAACGGGTTTCACCACGCGATACAGACCGGTGAGATTGGTATTGATCACCGATTGCCACTCCTCCGGCTTCATTCGCAGCAGAAGATTGTCGCTGGTTATTCCGGCATTGTTGATCAGGACCGACGGCATCCTGTCTTGATCTTTGAGTGATTTGAACAGCATTTCGACCGACGCATCGTCATCCACTCGGAGTACTGCTCCTTCGCCGTTGTCGGCCAGGGTATCACCGATGGCCGCTGCACCTGCCTGGCTGGTCGCGGTTCCGATAACGAAATAGTCCGGCGCCAGTGCCTGGATGATCGCGGCGCCTATGCCACGTGAAGCCCCACTGACCAGCGCCACTTTTCGATCAGACAAATTTCCGTCCTCGTTCATAGGGTTCGCAATGCTTCCTCGAACGCCGCCGCCGAATCAATGTTGTGCACCGGCGTAGAACGGTCGATCCGCTTGAGAAGCCCGGCCAGCACTTTACCTGCACCGCACTCAACAAGTTGATCAACACCCTGCTCGATCATCGCCCGCATGCAGTTGCTCCACTGCACGGGCAGAGCCATCTGCTCCAGCAATTTCGACCTCAGGTCGGACAGATCGGTGGCCGCCTTCGCATCCACGTTGTGAATGACTTCAATGGACGGCATTTGCAACGAAACAGCATCCAGCGCTTCGGCGAAGCCGATTTTTGCCGGTTCCATGAGCGCACAGTGAAACGGGCCGCTCACCTGCAGTTCGACGGTGCGGCGGGCACCCGTTTCGCTGCATTTCGCAACCGCGGCGGCGACAGCCGACGCGGTCCCGGCGATGACCACCTGGCTCGGTGCATTGAAATTCGCCGGGCTCACAACACCTTCCACGGCATCGCAACAACCACTCACGACATCATCCTCGAGGCCGAGGATTGCAGCCATGGCACCTTCGCCTCGAGGGACCGCTTGCTGCATCAATTTACCGCGTTGATGAACCAGACCTACCGCGTCGCGGAAGGACAACGCGTCGGCGCAAACAAGCGCCGAATATTCCCCGAGGCTGTGACCGGCCAACACCTGAGGTGCCGGTCCACCTTCGGATCGCCAGGCTCGCCACAATGCCGTGCTGGCGGTAAGCAATACCGGTTGCGTAATCTCCGTCTGATTGAGGCGTTCCTGCGGGCCATCCTGAACCAGCTGCCACAGCGGCAAACCGAGCACTTCGCCCGCTTCGTTGAATGTCTCCTCGATCACCTCGAACCGATGGGCGATTTCTCCCAGCATGCCGACTGCCTGGGAACCCTGACCTGGAAAAACAAATCCGAGACTCATACCTACTCCGAAACAACCGCAGCTCGGAGCTTAATCGGTTACCTTTTTGCCCCTGTAGAATCCATCGGAACTGACGTGGTGACGGCGATGCGTCTCCCCTGTCATTGGATCTATCGACAAGGTGGGACTGGCGAGCGCATCGTGAGAACGTCGCTTGCCTCGCCTCGCCCGGGTTACCTTACTTTTCTGGACTGCCATGGGGCCTCCGCAATAGTTTGTTCGATCTGTTCGTTAATCCGGGTCCGAGATCTGCAGCTCGGCAAGCACGGCGAACGGGCTTTCAGAAGACACATCATCCCCTGGCGCCGATTCGATCTCGTTCAATGCCGGATAGCGCATCTCCGGGAGCCGCTCACAGGGCTGGCTGGCACAGAGCCGTTCCGGAAGGCTCAGCAGAATCTCGTCTTCGACGATATCCGCCACCGAGATCTCCGCCCCCTCGGCCACGAGTACATCGTTGGATGTGCTGATTTCGCTGGCTTGTTGATCGGAGACCACGACGAAGCATTCAAAATCCAGATCCAACGCGAATTCGCGTGATTCGGCACAGCCAGTACAGTCCAGAACCAGCGTCCCGGCCAACTCACCTGTGACGTGGACATGTCCTCGCGAGTCGTAGCTGAATGCCAGCGTGACTTCGAGTGCGCCATCACCACCCGCCCTGGCAATCGTTGCCAGACGCGGCAGGTGCTTAAGACGAATTTGCCTGGATATCCGCGCCTTTTGCCTTGCCAAAACCGGAAATGGCAGGACTTCATCGGGGCGGGTATTCATAGCGGGCGCAATCATAGGTACCCTGTATACCGCTGTAAAGCGATATCGTGCCGGTTCTCGAAGCCCGTGGGCCGGGGTAAGCCGCTAATTCAAAAGAGTTTTTTCAGCCTCCGCAGGCGCGTATCAGATATGTCGATAGTCCTCGCTTCAAGTTCCCGCTATCGCGCTGAACTGCTCGAGCGCCTTGAACTGCCGTTTACCGCGGTATCGCCTGAACTGGACGAAACTCCCGTGGCCGGTGAAGCCCCGGAGGTCCTGGTCGCAAGGCTCGCCAGAGGCAAGGCCGAGGCGGTGGCCAGACACTATACCGATGGGCTCATCATAGGGTCCGATCAGGTTGCCCTGATCGGTCAGGATGTCCTCGGAAAGCCCGGTACCCAGAAGCGTGCCCGAGCCCAGCTGGCCCGGCTATCCGGAAATGAAGTACGGTTTCTAACCGGACTCTGCCTGATCAATGCGGCAAGCGGGCGCCATCAGTTGACTGTGGTGGAAACCCCGGTTCGATTTCGCGACCTTTCAAAAGAAGAGATCGCCGATTACGTCGCCAGGGAGAAGCCCCTGGATTGTGCAGGTGCGTTCAAATCCGAAGGGCTGGGAATCGCCCTCTTCAAAAGCATTGAAGGCACCGACCCCAACGCGCTGATCGGTCTCCCGCTCATCGAGCTATGTACCATGTTGAAACGGGAAGGTATCCCGGTCATCGGGTGAGCCGAGCCTTTCAGTCGCCGCTGCTGATGGTCGACCCTGCCAGTATTCGCCATGCCGCTTTGAATTCGGCCGGGAGCGGACTTTCGAAGCTCGCGACCCCTTCGGCCAGCGGAAACGCGAAGCAGCCAGCGTGCAGACAGAGCCTCTTTATGCCTATTCCGGCTGCAAACGCCAACTCTTCGTCGGTGGCATATTTCTGATCTCCGACGACGCTGTGACCCGAATCCCGGGCATGGACGCGAATCTGATGAGTACGACCGGTATGTAGATCGGCGTCGAGCAAGGTGGCTCTTTCTGCATAGGCACGGACCGCGAAATCGGTGAGGCTGGGCTTGCCGGTGTGGTCCGCCTTGACCCGCCGTTCGCCGCTGGCAGTGACATACTTATACAGCGGTAGATCCACCCGGGTCAGACCAGCCGGCCACCGACCGTGTGCGATCAGCGTGTAGCGCTTGGAAACCCTTCCGGCACGCAGGTGCTCGTGTAAGGTGCGCAATATCGCTCTACGCTTCGCAACCACCAGGCAGCCAGAGGTATCGCGATCGAGTCGATGCACCAGTTCCAGATGCTGTGCCGGTCGCAGCAGCCTGAGCGCTTCGATTGCACCGAACGAAATACCACTCCCTCCATGCACGGCCAGACCGGCGGGTTTGTCCAATACCAGCAGGTCGTTATCCTCATGGATGATGGCCGCTTCCAGCCAGTCGAGGCTGTTGTTGTCTGGCACTGCTGCCGCGCCGGGCAGCCGGCCGTGGTACGGGGGAATTCGGACCCGGTCATCTGCCTGCAGGCGATAGGTGGGCTTGATCCGACCGCCATTCACAC
>QIDL01000001.1 GCA_003228415.1 Gammaproteobacteria bacterium
CGTCCTCGCCGTGACAGCTATCGCACTCCTCGACGTCATCCAGCGCCTCTGCATGGACGAGGGGAGTAAGAATCCAAATAGTGCATACATACGCCACGAGCTGTGACAGCCTGGTCCTACGAATCGCACGCATCTCTCGTGTCTCCCTATTATGTTGTATATGTGCCGACCGAACAGCAAATGAACTCATAGCGATCACACCATTGATAGTGCCGCCACTATGTGATGCAGCTCTAATACCATATCGATGCGGTCTGCCACGCCGAGCATTAATTACTACATGACTTACTACATGCCGGTAGAATTAGTATAAGGAAAAATTGCACCTCACCCAATACGGAGAGCCGCGTACATTGCTAGTGGGTTTACCCCGTACTCGGACCTCCTGGACACCGTCCGGCTCTATGCACAAGACGCCAGATAGCACTATCAAAGATCATCCCAGCATCGAAATTCGTTCGTTTCAGTCGATCTCAGCCTGCCTTACTCAGCGGTGAATCGTGACGTGCTATTGAGTCCTGGCTGAGGCTGCTATTGCCAATGGAATCTTCTATTGACGCACGGGACCGAGTTTAACAATATCTGAACAAACGATCATTTGATGATACATGAGAACTAGTCGAAGCATCCGTTCCTCACTACCCCTGCGTAGTGAGGAAGGCGTTTCCCCACCGTCTCGGACTGTTGCTCGCAACACGTGTTTTGCTGACTGGAACTCGCTTGATCGATGGTGGATGACGCTGTTTCTGACACTCGGTGCAGCATTGATTGCACCGGCATATGCGCAGGAAGATCGGCATGGTGGTCGCGATGGCGTGGACGCTGGTGGTGTGATTCGACTGACCGCGGCACAACAGCTCACGGCGGGTATTGTTTGCGACACGGTGTTGCCTCGTGCGCTGAATGAAACCCTGCGTGTACCTGGAGAGGTCGTTATAAATGCTTATCGATCCGCCCGGGTCACGCCGCGCATCACCGCACAGGTAGTATCGCGCCATGTCCGTCTAGGTGACTACGTCGAGAGCGGGCAACGGCTGGTGACTCTGTCCAGCGTCGCGATGGCGGAAGCGCAAGGTGCTCTGATCGTGGCAGACCGGGAATGGCAGCGTGTCAAATCGTTGGGTCGGGAAACAGTCTCGGATCGACGCTACACCGAAGCTCGGGTAGCGAAACAACAAGCCCTCGCCACGGTTCTGGCCTACGGTATGACCTCGGTGCAGGTAACCGCTTTGGAGAAATCCGGTGATGCCAGCAAGGCCGCTGGTAAATTCGAACTGCTCGCGCCACAGGCTGGCACTATTCTGCAGGATGAATTCATCGTCGGTGAACTGATCGAGCCTGGCCGAGTACTGATCGATATCACTGACGAATCGGTCATGTGGGTAGAGGCACAGGTGGTGACTGGCAACCTGCCGGAGATAGGCAAAGATGCAACGGCCCGAATCAGTCTGTCTGGCACTTTGTGGTTCGAGGGTAAGGTCATTCAGCGTCACCACCGTCTCGATAAAACGACAAGGACTCAGGGGCTGCGAATAGAAATGGACAACCCCGACGATCGGTTCCACGCAGGTCAGTTTGTTGAAGTGGAAATCGTTACCGGCACGGGTGCGCCGGTGCTCGCTGTGCCGCGTGAGGCCGTCACTATGATCGAAGGTGTGCCAGCGGTATTCAAGCTTGAAGGCAGTCATGAATTCCATGCGACAGCGATAGATGCCGGGCCAACGGTAGGCGATTGGATCGTTGTACGTGGAGGTCTGACCAACGGTGACGAAATCGCGGTGGCTGGTGTGTTTTATCTCAAATCGCTGATGCTCAAGTCTTCGCTCGGTAAAGGCTATGGCCAATAGTAGGGATCAACATGTTAGCAAAAATCGTTGAAGCCTCATTGCGCTACAAATTCCTGGTACTGATCCTATTCGGGGTCATCGCCTTTCTTGGTTGGCGCGCCGTGGTGACGGTGCCCATCGATGCCTTCCCGGACGTGACACCCATACAGGTCAACATTTATACGGAGTCCCCGGGTCTGGCCGCCGAAGATGTTGAAGAACTGCTCACGTTTCCCGTGGAGTCCGGCATGGCCGGACTCCCTGGGGTCAAAGTGATCCGATCGGTGAGCCTGTTCGGGTTGTCCTATGTGTCTGTCTATTTTGAAGATGACGTGGAAATCTATTTTGCTCGACGGCTGGTAATGGAACGATTGCTGGAAGTGGGAGATCGACTGCCTGAAGGTTATGGCACGCCGGAAATGGGACCCAACACGTCCGGTCTCGGACAGGTATTCTGGTACACGTTGGAGCGCGCAGACGAGCAACTCAACGCTGCTATCACTGACATGGATCTGCGGACGCTGCAGGACTGGAGTGTGCGATTGATACTGCGAACTGCACCCGGGGTGGATGATGTCATGTCCCTGGGCGGCCAGGAACGGCAGTTTCAGGTAATCATCGAACCGTTGAACCTGATCAAGTATGACCTGACGTTCACCGATGTGATGGCGGTGATTGAAGCCAACAATCGCCAGGTAGGTGGTCAATACGTCAACCTGGGAGCGGAACAATTCGTGGTGCGCGGCCTCGGCCTGGTGAAGGACGAGCAGGACATAGGCGACATGGTCGTGAAGGTCGAGAACGGCACCCCTGTTTACCTGCGTGACATTGCAGACATCGTGCAAGGTGGTGCTTTACGTTTCGGCGCGGTGACCCGCGATGGGAAGGAAGTGGTGCTCGGCATAGTGTTAGCGCGCATCGGTGAGAACGCCGCTGACGTTGTCAACGAGGTAAAGGGTAAGGTGGACATTGTCGAACAGTCTCTGCCTGAAGGAGTCAAGCTGAGACCAATATATGAGAGGACCGATCTCGTAGAGAAGGCCGTCGGCACAGCGGTCAGTGCACTTGTTGAAGGCTCGATCCTGGTCGCCATTGTCCTGTTTCTATATCTTGGTGAATTGCGGTCGGCCATTGTCGTCATCGCTGCATTGCCGCTGGCGATGTTGATCGCCTTTATATTTATGGGGCAAGCGGGTCTATCGGCGAATCTGATGTCTCTAGCAGGACTTGCGGTCGGTATTGGCATGATGGTCGATGGGGCAGTCGTTATGGTGGAGAACGCTTTTCGAATCATGGCTGAGCGCAAGGAGAGTGGTGGGATAATGGATCGTTCTGCGGCAGTCCTTACCGCTGCTCGGGAGGTGGCGAATCCAATCACGTTCGCGATCATGATCATCATTGTCGTATTCATACCCCTGTTTTCCCTCGAGGGTCTCGAAGGCAAGCTCTTCAAACCAATGGCGTTCAATATCAGTTTCGCCATGGCGGGTTCCCTGTTGCTGACGCTGACCTTGATCCCCGTACTCGCTGCGCTGATCTTGAAACCCAGGCGAGAGCGCGACACCTGGCTGGTCCGGGCGATGAAGACGGTTTACCTGCCGTTTCTGGAATGGTCGTTGAGAAACAAGCGAACTGTTGTTGGCAGTGCGGCGGGACTATTGGTATTGAGCCTCGCGTTGTTTCCGTTTCTGGGAAAGGAGTTTATGCCGCAGCTACAGGAAGGCTCCATCATGTGGCGGGTAACCTCGATTCCCTCTACTTCCCTCGAGCAGTCCATAAAAATCTCGAAAGACATCGAAAACGCTCTGTCGGAATTTCCAGAAGTAATTACCACAGTGGCGATGATCGGGCGTGGGGAGAGAGGTGAGACTGTAGATGTAAACTACATGGAAGTTTTTACTGAACTTAAACCAGAAAGTGACTGGTCTGGCGATCGCAATATCGAGGAACTGGCGGAGGCGATGCGAGAGAGACTCGAAGTCGTAGCACCTACCGTTGTCATCGCCTTCACTCAACCGATTCAGATGCGAGTGGAAGAGTTGATATCCGGTGTGCGTGCGACTCTGGCAGCGAAAATCTACGGGCAGGAGCTGGCGGAACTCGATCGCCTGAGTGAAGAGGTCAAAAATGTCATAGCGGGTGTCGAGGGAGTTGCCGACCTTTCGCTCGAAGCGAATATTGGCAAGCCGCAGATCCGTATAGAGGTCAAGCGCAGACAGCTCGCGCGTTTTGGATTGAATGCAGATGATGTGTTGTCTGTGGTTCGCACCGGAATTGGTAACGAGCCCGTGTCGACGTTGATTGATGGTGTGCGCCGTTTTGATATCACTGCGCGTCTCGATGATAACTCAAAGGCTTCCGTTCAATCGATCGAGCGTATCCCGCTCAAATGCAGCAGCGGGGCCATAATACCGCTATCGACGGTGGCAGATGTAAGTATCGCGGAAGGATACTCGTTCGTGCGCCGTGAACAACTGCAACGATACGCTGTCATCCAGATGGATGTGCGGGGTCGGGATGTTGACGGCTTCGTGCGTGATGCGAATAGAGCGATAGAGTCCCAGATCGATCTACCGCCAGGTTACTGGATCAAATGGGGTGGTGCGTTCGAGAACCAGCAACGCGCGCTGGCGCGACTGTCGGTAATTGTGCCATTGACGATCTTTTTTATCTTTGTCCTGCTCTATACCGCGTTCAATTCGGTGAGGTACGCAACGCTCATCATAGCTAACGTACCGTTCGCCACGATCGGTGGATTGATTGCGTTGTTTGTCAGCGGTCAGTACGTTTCGGTTCCATCGGCGATCGGGTTCATCGCTGTATTCGGGGTTGCGATGCTCAACGGCATCGTACTCATAAGCTTTATCAACGAGTTGCGTGAGAAGGGTTTAAGTGTTTCTGAGGCAGTTCGGCAGGGAGCCTCGATGCGACTGCGCCCGGTTATGATGACGGCAAGTGTGGCGATCCTGGGTCTGGTTCCGATGCTGTTGTCATCTGGTGTCGGCGCGGAAACACAACGCCCGTTGGCGTCGGTAGTCGTGGGAGGCCTCATCACTTCAACACTGCTGACACTGGTCATGTTGCCGGTACTCTACGAATGGATGGAAACACGCAGGGAGTCCTCATGATTCTTCGAGAAGTCAAAGCCTTTGTTCATCGAAACCGCATCGCGGATGTGGTGGATGCGCTGTACGGTGCCGGATTCCGTAATCTGACTGTGATTGATGTTCAGGGTTTGTTGAAAGCCATCGATACCAAGGAGCAGCAGTACTCGGTGCGGATAGGGCAGAAAGTCATCACAGAAGTGAAGCTGGAGCTGGTATGTGAAGACCAAGACCGTACAGAGGAAGCAATTGCACTAATTCGTGAGCATGCGAAAACTGGTCAGCCTGATGCAGGTTGGATCTATGTCACCGATCTGCAGGCAGGTATGCCAATTGCGGACTAAGCCAGCTTCGCGATAACCCCGGGAGAACTGAATACGAATTACCATGTCCGACGACTGGCCAATGTACCGTTGAACCCGACAGGTCTGGCTATCGGCATGGACGCGGAGGCTCGCGAGCGGTACAACAGGATCCGGTTAGCCCGGAGTCGGATCATTGAAAGGCCACACACTGCGATGCTGGTTCTGTCGTATGCCGGATCCGTATCGGTGGATAGGAATCCCGGTATGCGAGATCTGCAGGGACCAGCTATACGATTTTCTATGGGTGACCCTGGTGCAGAGCATCATCTGGTTGCTTGGTGGTATCAATGGCTGGTTTTTTGTAATCGATGAGATCCTGTTGTTTTTCGTGCTCATCATCATCAAACACCGGCTGCCATTACCTTGGGAACACCGACCGTAGTCCGTTCTCAGGCTGCGCGCCGGGTTGCTGAACGTCGGTGACGACAACAATCGGGCGTCAATGAGGGCCCCCGGTTCGTGAGAACTGATCTATGTCTTGACCCTGGACCCGACTCCATGGTTTATGATCCACCTTATGATCGAAACGGTAACATCCTTGACCATCGGAAAGCTGGCCCAACAAGCGGGTGTCGGCATCGATACGGTCCGTTTCTACGAGCGGCGACGCCTGCTGCCTGAACCCGCGCGCACCGCTTCAGGCTATCGACTGTATGCGCCGGAGAGCGTCGCACGCATCCGCTTCATACGGCGGGCCAAGGATCTGGGCTTCAGCCTGGACGAAATTGACACTCTGCTCGGACTGCATGACGTCGGCGGGACGAAGGCCGAGGTCAAGGCACTGACGGAACGCAAGCTCGAGCAGATCGATGCGAAAATCGACCATCTGCAGCGTATCCGCACCGTCCTGAAAGGTCTCAGTGACCAATGCTCCGGTGAGGGCGACATCAGCGCCTGCCCGATTATCGAGTCCCTCACCCATGACTAACGTTGACACTCAGTTGGAGGTATCAAGATGGCAACTCCCGAAGCCGCTGCGGCAATGACGATTAAATCCACGCTCAGTATCGGCGGCATGTCCTGCAGTGGCTGTGCCGCGCGACTGGAAAAGGTGCTTCTGGCGGAGCCTGGTGTTCGGGCAGCAACCGTCAATTTTGCGCTGGAGCGCGCGGACGTGGAGATCGATCCCGGACAGAGCAACATCGTCAATCTGGCCGACGCAATCGATCGTGCCGGATTCAGTCTGCCTCAGGTACATCATTCTTTCGGGATCGAGGGGATGACCTGTTCGGCCTGCTCTGCGCGGGTGGAAAAGGTACTTGCCGCCGTGCCCGGGGTGACCCGAGCGACGGTCAACCTCGCCCTGGAGCGAGGCGATGTAGAGATCATCGAGGGTGCGGTGGAACTACAGACACTAGTGGAAGTGGTTGCCGGTGCCGGCTATACGGCGCGGGTGACCTCGGCAGCCGTTCAGCGTGCCGAAGAGGATGCGGAACGCGAGGTTCTTCAACGGGCTGATCTCAGCCGCCAGTTCCGCTCGCTGCTGATTTCGGCCGCGTTGACGGCGCCTCTGGTGGCGCAGATGGTGGCGCATTTTTCCGGATGGTCTTTCCACCTGATGCCCTGGCAGGAACTCGCACTGGCCGGTCCGGTGCAGGTATTTTTTGGCTATCGGTTCTACAGATCCGCCGCCATCGCCTTGCGCCATGGCGCCGGAAACATGGATGTCCTGGTGGCCATGGGGACCACGGCGGCGTTCGTGTTCAGCCTGTGGTTGATGTATTCGCTCGGTTCCGGGGCCATGGGCAATCTGTATTTCGAGGCTTCGGCCGTGATCATCACGCTGGTGATGATGGGCAAGTATCTCGAAGCTCGTGCCAAGCGTGGTACCACTGCCGCAATTCGTGAATTGATGCAACTGCGACCCCAGGTGGCGCGTGTGGAGCGTGGGGGCGAGGAGATTGAGATTCCGATCGACGAGACCAGAAACGGTGACGTCGTCATCATCCGGCCCGGAGAGCAGGTACCGGTGGATGGCGAGGTCGTCGACGGCGCAAGCGAAGTTGATGAGGCGTTGATTACTGGTGAGAGCATGCCGGTGATCAAAGCCGTCGGGTCCGCGGTGACCGGTGGTGCCATCAATGGCACCGGACTGCTGCGAGTCCGCGCCACAGCGGTGGGAGAAGATTCCACGCTATCGAAGATTATCGACCTGGTGGAAAACGCCCAGGCCGGTAAGGCGCCGATTCAACGGCTTGTAGATCAAATTTCCGAGATATTCGTGCCCGTTGTCGTTGTGATTGCGGTGGGGACTTTTTCCGCCTGGTATTTTTTTGCCGGTGACTTTGAGTTGGCTCTGATCGCGGCGGTCTCGGTACTGGTAATCGCCTGCCCCTGCGCCCTGGGGCTGGCCACGCCGACAGCCCTGGTCAGTGGTACCGGAGCGGCCGCCAAGGCCGGTATCCTGATCAAGGACATCGAATCGTTGGAGCGTGCACATCGCATCGATGTGGTGATATTCGATAAGACCGGCACCCTCACCGAAGGCACTCCCAAAGTGATGCATAGCCTTGCCATCCACGGCAGCGATCACGATTTGTTACGTCTGGCTGCGTCCGTGCAGACCGGGTCCGAGCATCCACTGGGCCGTGCATTCCTGCAAAAGGCTGAGCACGAAGCGCTGCCGCTGGGGGCGATCGATGAGTTTCGCAGCGTGACGGGCCGGGGAGTTTCCGCCCTGGTCAGTGGCCAGCGGATAGCGGTCGGCAACCGGGCATTTATGGAGGAGATGGGGGTGGCGACCGAACGCGGCGTGGCTACCGCCAGCGCCTGGGAGCGTGAGGCCATGACCGCGGTCTGGGTTGGGTGCGATGCCGAGTTACTGGGGGTGGTTGCGATTGCCGATGCCTTGCGCCCTGAAGCCATCGATGCGGTGAGACGCCTGCGTAAAATGGGCGTGCGGAGCCTGCTGTTGTCCGGTGATGCCCCGGCCGTCGCGGAGCGTATCGGCGCAGAGGTCGGTGTGGATCAGGCGGTCGGCGCGGTGCGCCCCGAAGACAAGGCAAGCCACGTCGAGCGCCTGCGCGCCGAAGGTAAGGTCATCGCCATGGTGGGTGACGGAATCAACGATGCACCAGCGCTGGCGGCGGCCGATGTCGGTATTGCCATGGGTACCGGTACCGATGTCGCCATGGAGACGGCGGACATTACCCTGATGCGTTCCAACCCCGATCTTGTCGGTGCTGCCATCTCTGTCAGCCGGGCCACGTGGCGCAAGATCTGGACGAATCTCGGTTGGGCTTTCGGCTATAACATCATTGGTATACCGGTGGCGGCTCTGGGCTTGCTGACCCCAGCCGTTGCGGGTGCTGCCATGGCCCTGAGTAGTGTCAGCGTGGTGTCCAACTCGCTTCTGTTGCGTCGCTGGAAACCGACGAAAAATTCTGAAAAGAAGGTGTAGAGATACCCTTCCGCGGAACGCAGGCGATTGGATAACGATCGGTCCGTGTATCTCAAACACATTTCCGGAGGATGGCGATATCCTCCTCGAACGAGTCCGGCTGCAGGGGACCGAAAGAGAAGCGCATCATGCGGTCGAGCGTGGCGCCGCGTGCCTGACGCACACGCCTTGTCTCCAGCAGTTGGGTCACGTAGAGCTGGGAGGCGCGTGAGACGCCGCCCGTACCGATCGAGGAGTAGTTCCTGAAGATCTCGATGTGCTCGCGCGCGGCGACGACCCAGCCGACGCGCATGCCGGGAACCTGTAATCCTTTGGTCGCGGCACCGACGACGAACAGATCGGTCCCCTCGATTTCGTCGATGTAGGGCAGCGCGAGTCCGGGAACTTAGCGATGCCCTCTACGTCGAGAGTGGCCGTTGCGATACCGGTGATCGCCACCGCCGAACGAAAGCCAGATATCCGTACGGTCGCCGTGTGGACGAAATCGCCTGGAGTGTTGCTCAGGGTACCAATCGTAGTCGAAGCGATCGTATCCATGGTCTCGATAGGCCAGATGACCGCGATAGCCGTGGTCCCGGTAGATAGGATAGTTGTAGTCATGGCTGAGTGAGTAACCGTGGTCCCGGTGACTCGCTTGCGCTGACACGGATAAACTCACCAGCAGTCCGAGTGCGACCAGCGCCATGGCTCTTTTTGATGTGCGTGAATGTGATCGTTTGTACATCGTTGCCTCCATAAATTACCAGTAGGCAGCTTTCACCCTACTGGAGAGTCGCTGAACTCAGTCTGAACGGTAAACGGCTGTTAACTTGTCCGTGTACAAACGGGCAAACTTCGTCGGATACACCTTCGAACCTTTAAGGCGTAGAATGATCGAACAGGTAAGTCGTTCCGAGATACTCGAGCCCGGAAACGCCCCTTCCGAGGTAACAAGCGTATGTTAGCCGGTATTCGTTGTTCGATTCTGTTGTTCGCCATCGGGTTGGTAAGCCCGGTATGGGCGGTGAGTATCTATGACGTGATCGAACTGAGCGGTCAGGGCTATGGTGACGAGGAAGTCGTGAAGATCATCCGGAGCACCAGGTCGGTCTTCGACTTGAAGGTCGAAGATGTTCCGCGTCTCAAAAGCCTGGGGGTGAGCGAAACCGTCATCCGAGCCATGCTGGGAGCGACTCCCGCCGCCTCTTCGGGTGGGGAGGCTTCCCTCAATCTCACGGATGATCGAGATCGAATTTCACCGGCCGATTCGGCCGCTGCCCACGACTACATTGAAGACATCACTGATTCGGTTTCCGATCGTTCATTCCAGCCAGGTTCCTCCGGCTATGAGCTTGCCGTCTCACGGGTACTCATACCAGACCGATTCGGCGTAGAACTGGTATCCGAGGAGGCGTCCGGTGATCACCGGCATGCATATGTGACGTTAACGGGTGTGCCTGTTTTGATATTGCGCGATGAAGGGCGCTATCGGACCGTCGTGAATCGCGGCGAAGTCATTGCGCGTAATCTCGAAGAGGCAACACGGGCAGGAGAAGGCCGCTTCGAGGCGCTACATGCCAACGGTGCGGACATGGTTGTGTTTCACGGCGCCAAATTTCGGGACATTCCAATCGTCACTGTCAATGATCGTGATGTGCATGCTTACGATGTCCGCAGTGAGCGTCGAGTGACCTCCGATCTACTCGCAGCATACTGGGCTGCGCTGCTCAACGACTATTGGGCCATCGCCTTCCTGCACCGGTCCCCGAGCCGATTGGTCAATCTGCATCGGGGTGATGCCTTCGTGGTGCTTTTCAATCTCGTCAACCGAATGGGCTCCGATGAGCCCACGAATCTGGGATTGGCCGTACGGCAATTGCCGGGCACGATACAGGGACACCTGGAGCGCCTGGCTCAATCGGTTCCCGACGACTTCGAGGAGTCCTCCGAGCATAAGGGGGAAGCATCGTGAAACGAATTTTGTCGATTGCTTTTTGTGCCGCTCTGGCTGCTTCCGGCACACTCAGTGCCGCTGTCGCGTCGGTGCCGCAAGCCACGGTAAGTATTGATGATGTGGTGCTGCTGGCAGGCAGCGATATTTCAGATCAGACGATCTTTACCTATCTGGATTTTCACAAACCGGACTTTGTGCTCGATCCCGATACCCTGCTGCGATTGCGCGACTCCGGCGTCAGCGAAGCCGTGATCCGCTACCTTCTGGAAATAGAGGGCACATCGAGCAACTCCGCAGCTACCGGCCTGGCTACTCCCGGCACAGCAACTACTGACACGGCACTTATCGGTGCGATCCCCCCCGATTACAGGACAAACGGGTATCCGGAGTACTACTACGGCTCGGGAGGTTACGGTTACGGCTACGACTCGGGGCGCTACGGTTACGACTCAGGAAGCTACGGTTACGACTCGGGACGCTACGGTTACGGGTTGGGAAGCTATGGTTATGGATTGGGGGGCTACGGCTTGGGAGACTACGGCAGTATCGGGTACCCGATCG
>QIDL01000324.1 GCA_003228415.1 Gammaproteobacteria bacterium
CAGTCATGTCCACGCGGGACAGGATGTGGACGAGGTACGCAGCATCGATCCGGACGGCATGGTCCACGTGCACTGCACCCGCGGCGAACTCAGTATCATCGGCTGGGACCGTAGCGAAGCTCACGTTACCGGCGAGTTGGACGATCTGGCTCGCGGCCTGCAATTCGAAGTGCAGGGCGACAAGACCTGGATCCGGGTTCGGATGCCTGATCACAACATCAATCGTGGTGACGGCGCTGATCTGGTTATCCATCTGCCACACACTGTCCACCTGCAGGTGGAAGCGGTCTCGGCAGACGTCACGCTCGAGAACATCCTCGGGCCGCTGGCAGTACGCACGGTCAGTGGTGATGTCAGAGCTACGGGCCTTGGCAATCGGATCCGGATCAACACCACAAGTGGTGATGTGGATCTGGAAGAAGGCGAAGGACAAGTCAGCGTTATGACCACCAGCGGCGACACGACCCTGAAAATGGCAGCAACTCATGTCTGGGTCGATAGCGTGTCGGGAGAAATCGAACTGGAACTGGAAGGATTCGATTCCGTGGTAGCCAACACGGTGAGTGCGGATCTGGAACTCAGCGGCGGACTCAACCCAGCTGGACGCATCGAATCGAAATCGGTCAGCAGTGAAGTGGAATTGCGCCTCACCGCGCCTGTGAACGCGGAGCTGAATATCCGTACCGGACCTGGCGGCGAGATCGACAACGAGCTTTCTGACGACGCACCCCATCGTCTGGAAAATCGGGGTATGGCACTCGACGCCACGCTCGGCAGTGGCAACGGGCAGATCAACATCATCACGGTTAGCGGAGAGATTCAGCTCGAGAGCCAGTGAGTTGAGCTGAGAAAGGAATGGAAGCGGAAAGTCTCAGCCTGCCTCGACAGTTCTTTGAAGAACTGAAACGTCGTCGGGTTATTCGGGTGGCGACGATTTACGTGCTCGCCCTCTGGCCGATCATCCAGATCATCGACATTCTTGCACCGGCCATCGGGCTGCCAAACATCGCTTTGCGCTATATGCTGATCGTCTTCATCGGCGGTCTGCCGCTGGCCCTTATCCTGTCCTGGCTCTACGATCTGAATCGGGGCGGCATCGTCCGCGCCACGGAGACCGCCACCCGTCCTGGTCATCCACTGATCAGCCGCAGCGCCGAAATCGTCATGATCGGTGTGCTGCTGCTGGCCATCGGCCTGCTCTTTTTTCTCGACCTGTCACTCACATTCGAAGATGACAAAAAGGGCCCCGCAATCGAGTCTTCCTCAGCCGCCATCAATGAGCCAGGTATTTCGTTCATCGCCGTGTTGCCGTTTGTTTCCTTCAGCGAGTCGCGCGAGGACGAACTCTTTGCCGACGGGCTGACCGAAGAGCTGTTGAACGTCCTCTCGCAGATCAAGTATCTACGCGTCATTGCCAGGACCACCTCGTTCGCCTACAAAGGGGTGAGCAAGAACATCCAGGAAATCGGCGCGGAACTGGGTGTGGATACCATCCTCGAAGGCAGCGTGCGCAGAAACGATGTGGAAAACACCATCCGAGTGACCGCTCAGCTCATCGATACTCATTCCGGCACCCATCTCTGGTCGAATTCTTTCGACCGTGAGTTCAGGGACATCTTCAAGATTCAGGACGAGATTGCCGCCGCGGTGGTCCGCCAGCTTGATCTGACGCTCGGCGAAGAAGAAACCAGACGCCTGCAAAGCCGCGCTACCACCAGCCCGGAAGCCATGGTGGCGTACGGAATGGGTCGCACCGCATTGAGTCGGCGAACAAACGTTTCGCTCGGCGATGCCGAGCGTTACTTCCAACAGGCAATGGCGTTGGATCCTGACTATGCCGATGCGTATGCGGAGCTGGCCAACGCCTATTCGCTGCAAGCGGCACTGCAATCTGCGCGACGTGCCGAATTGCTGGCAATGGCACAGGTGCAGGTCGATAAATCCATGGCCATCGACCCGGACAACGGCGCAGCCTGGGCCGCCCAGGGACTCATCCTCATGATGCGTGGCGCCACCGACCTGACCCAGGTCCAGCCCGCCCGGGAAGCCTTGGCAAAGGCCATCGAACTGAACCCGAGCCTCCCCATGGCGAACATGTGGTACGGCAATCTGATGGAAGATCCAGCCGAGCAACAGCGCTATCACACCATCGCCTTCGAGCTCGATCCCCGCTCACCGGTGGCCGGATTCAACCTGGCCAACGATCTGATTCTCGCCGGTCGTGAAAGCGAAGCCATGGAAATCTTCAGCCGAATCGTGGAAGCAGACCCGAATTATCCCGGCGCCTACCTGCTGATCGCGCAGCTGAATGAGTTCCGTGGCCGGCTCGGCGAAGCCATCCGCCACTACGAGAAGGTCTACCAGCTGCAGCCTACGGGCCAGACGGCGCTCAAGCTTTCCACACTGTGGGTGGACATTGGCGACTTCGACCGTTCCGAACAATGGATCGAGCGAGCAGCCAATAATCTGCCACCGGAGATGGAGAACGCACTCACCTGGCGGAAGATATCCACGGCCGTTGCGCGTGGTGATCGGTCTGCCGCAGAACTCCTCATGACGAAACTCCTCGAAGACACGCCGGACAATCCGACCACGCTGATGAACGCGGTTCGTGCCGCGTACTACATGGAGGATTATGGATCCGCGGTCGCTGCCTTCGAGCAATTGATCGCCATGGATCTACCAACGACTGATCAGTTCAATTCCGAGGTTCTCGAAACCCAGGCGGGAATGGCATTTGCCTACCAGAAACTCGGACGCAAGGGAGAGGCCGATACGCTCGCAACCGATGTGGAAGGGCGCATCCTGGAAGCCATCGAGACCCGGGCCAGGGTCAATCCGAATCTATGGTTCGCCCTGGCTCAGTTGGACGCAATGCGGGGTGAAAACAACCTGGCTCTCATTCACCTGCAGCGAGCTGTGGACGAAGGCTGGCGCGAGCACTGGCGGCCGATGGTCGAACCGGTGATGGCAGGCCTGGTGAAAGAGCCGGCCTTCGACGCCATGATGCAGGGCCTTACGACTCGTATGGACCTGATCAGGGAGCAGATCGCGTTCGATGAATCCTTCGAGAGCGACTGGAAGATTTAGCCCCTGGCATTCTCACCAGGTTCTCGTGGTTCCTACCAGGCGTATTCTGGTTCGTACCAGGCGTCTTCTGGTTCGTACCAGGCGTCTTCTGGTTCCTACCAGGCGTCTACCGCCGCCCGTTTCTTACCTTGTCTGGGCGAGCGTCGCATGGATTTCAGGAGGCTTGCCACCCACCAGCGGGAATCGGTCCCGCCATCTGCTCCGAACGCCTCTGCACCAACGCTGCCGGTCAAGTGATCTACCTACTCTAGCACCCTTTCCGTGATGGCACCTCGCACATCCTGTTCAGCCCCGAGGACTTCATGGCGCGTCTGGCGGCGTTGGTACCCAGACCCAGGGCTAACCTGACCCGCTATCACGGCATCTTCGCACCCCTCCCGGGGCACCACCAAAAAGAGCACCCCGTCCAGATCCCAAGACGACCTCTTCGCCGCTTCCTGAACTTTCACCCGCTTGCCGGTAGACTTCCCTGCATCACCAGACCTGAAGTGACCGAACCACCCCGGCAACCCGCCAGCACAACACCACCGCCACCGGCAGACTTCGACCATCACTCGCTGACGCCATGATGTCCATGCGCTCCACACTCGATTCGGCTACTCAGAGTTATTGATCAATATCCCTGTTGGAATTCCTATCCACAGAATATGGAACTGATGCGCTGGATCACAAAGCGAAAATCAAAGGTACATCATAGGCTTGCAGTTGCTTGTCCTTGCTGACCAACGTTGCATCTTCCAACTGGGTCTGTGCAACTAACAACCTATCAAAAGGGTCGCGGTGGTGAAGTGGAAGTGTGGCGACTTGCAGCGCATGTCTGTGCTCTATGGGCAACCCCTTGGTGCCGCTTCGGGCCATACGCGAACTCACATAGTCAGCAGGCGGCACAGGCAGAGGTAGTCGACCAAGTGCATATTTGATAGCTATTTCCCAACTACTGGCAGCCGAAAGAATCACTTCATTGCCGGTATCGGAAATCAGCTCAATCACTGACTGATTCAGGCGCGACGGTTCCACCTGCATCCACAGCCAGATATGAGTATCGAGTATTAGTTTCACTGCTCAAATGCGGCTAGCACATCATCCGGAAGTGGCTCGTCAAAATCGTCAGGGACCTCAAACAAGCCGGCGTCAAGCCCGAGCAAGCGCTTTGGTTCAGACTCGATTGGAACCAGCTTTGCCACTGCTTTACCGGCCCGCGCAATGATTATTTCCTCCCCGGCCTCGACCCGGTGAAGTAACTTTGATAGCTGCGTTTTAGCTTCATGTACATTGACTTCACTCATGATTTAAAAATAGACTAAGTCATGAACTAAGTCAATTAGACAATACAGAGTCCGTTTATGCCTTATTGGCGGCCTGGAAATGAGGAATTGGGGGGTCCCTGGATCAATATCCCCATTGAAATCCTATCCACTGCGATATCGTTTTTGGTCATTCCTAAATCCTACTCGTAGGCTTCAAAGCGGTTTTCATCCTGTGTCATAAGGGTGACGAGCTTGGGATGAATGAACAGCTTTTCCTTGCCCGCCTGAACTTCCTTTAGCACACCAATACTCGAAAGCTGCTTCAGGTATTCAGAGGCCGTCTGGCGCTTGGCGATGTCATTATCCACCAGATTCCTGATCCGGCAATAGGGTTGTTCAAATATCACAGTGAGCAATTCGTAACTGTAGATTTTCGGCAAGCTGAGACTGATATATCCCCTTGTCATTTCAACGGTGCAGTGGATGCGCAGCGAAAGGATACCGGGCGCCTTCGACTTCGGATTCCGCTATCGGGCTCGTCATGGCCTGTACCCGAGCTACCATGCTGCCGGTGGCTACGCTTGCGGGCAGATACTGGAGGCTGCTGTGCGCCTGGCGGGGACTACCGACCCAGCAGCGGTGCGCGAGCAGCTACAGTCGATGGTGTTCCGCTCGATCCTGGGCGACTATCGGGTCAACGAAGCAGGCATGCAGATCGGTAAACCCAAGTATCTGATTCAATGGCAGGACATGCATCGTTCATTGGTCTATCCGCCCGAAATTTCCCGCTGGAAAGTCCGCTATCCGTTCCCCGCCTGGTCGGACCGTTGACAATCGCGACTACTTTCTCAGGGCCATCGAACTTGATCCGAATTTCGCTTCACCATATGTCGAACTGACAGATGCTTACATCGAGCAACATATCTACGGTGTGATGCTCCTCGAGTGGGCTACAACGATCCACCGCCACCGGCTGACTTCGACCATCACTCGCTGACGCCATGATGCCCATACGCTCCTCACTCGATTCGGCTACTCAGAGTCATTGATCAATATCCCTGTTGTAATCTTCTATCCACTGGCGTCCAGCAACAGTTGCAGACCGATCGGTTCCGCTTCGCGCCAGAACGGAGCACCTTTATAGTGGCCCAGGCGCACGATGACCAGGTTCCGGGACGGGATGATCATGGTCATCTGGCCACCGGCGCCACGCATTGAGTACATTGCCGACGCGGGCATGCCGTAGGCAGCACCGTCCAACCAGAAGAATGCCCCGTAATTAGGCCGGCCATCTGCTGCCCAGGCCGGTGCCAGCGTACTGACAAACTCGGCGTAACCTTCCGGCAGAACACGTTCGCCGTTTGCAACACCGTCGTTCAGATAGAGATTACCGAGCCTGGCCCAGTCTCTCGCGGCACCGAGGTCGGATCCCTGCAGCAGGATATTTCCGTAGGGGTCGGTCTGGAATATCAGATTGCGTACCCCAATCCTGTCGAACAGGTGCTGTTGGGGGAACTGATGATAGTCATCGCCGCGGCCTTCCACAGCCAGACGAATCAGGTAGTTCGTCAACACGGGATCGCAATTACGATAGCGCCCCACGGTGTTCGGCGGCCATTGCTGCGGGCGGGTGGCGGCGTAGTGAAAGGAATTGACGGTGCCGGTATAGAGATAGAGATGGTCGGGATAACCCTGGTCCGGGTCGTAGCCCGGATCACCCATATTGCGGCAGCGCAGCCCGCTCGACATTCTCAAGATGTCTGCAATGCGAATGACCTGACGCGGGTCTCCCTCTTCCTGCCATTCGGGAATTGGCGCGGATTGCCACACGTCATACGCACCCTGCTGTACCAGCACGCCCATGAGAGTTGCAGTCAGGCTTTTCGCCATTGACCAGCTTTCGAGCGGAGTATGCATATCGATTCCGTCTGCATAGCGCTCGGCGATGATCTGTCCTTTATAAGTCACGACCAGTGCGGCTGTCATGGCGGCGGGTTCGAAAACCACTTCGACCGCTTCGGCAAGCCTGGACTGATCGACCTCGGCAGGAATTGGATCACCATTGGTAACATCGCCCATGGGCCACGCGGTGGTTGCCGGGTCTGGTAATGAGGATACGATTTCCGGGGGCTCGTAGTACGGCTCTGACTCGCCGATCGGCAACGGCACGCAACCGAGATCACCGACATATCTGGCAGATCGCACCACGCCGTTTTTCATGGTGAGATGAACCATCTTGTTCTCGTAGTCGATCTCGCGATTTATCACTACGCTGCGGTGGTCATACGGCGCAGTGAAATAGCCGACGTTTTCCGCGGCAAAGTCCTCATCCAGTCCGCTCACAAAGACGGCGGAGCAAAGCGTTCTGGCGAAGCCCATGGTGTGATGGGACATGGGATCACCAGGCGGCGGGACGTAATCGGTGTCCAGTTCCAGTCGAGCAGCACGCTCGAGGATTGTTTCATCAGGTTCTGTAATGGCCTCAGATTGAGACTCCTGAGGTTCCTGAGAGTCAGCTACTGTGTCCTGCTCGGCTGGCTTTGAACATCCAGCAATCAAGCCCATCGAGAACAGGCACGGAACGACGATACGGAGGACCGACATCGGTATCCTCTCCTGGTAACGGCAAGTGAATGATCATCTACCCCGACCCTGGCAGGTGCAAGCAACTGGATCAGACGCGCACCGGGCGGAAATCTTCGGGCTGCCTGATCGCAATGGCGGCAATCAGCAGGCAGAGGATTGCGGCTGCGCACAAAATCTCGGCGCTGGCGTAGGTGCCGAACAGATCGTGACCGAGGCTGAACAGGAATGGCCCGATGGCGCTGGCGAACACGGTCAGCGACGTGTTCAAGCCGCTGATCTCGCCGAGATGCAAGCTTCCAAACAGGCGAATGAAACCCACGTTGGAAATGACACCCCACAATCCCCCGCCGGTGCCGAAGCCGCCGACGAGCAGGGCGTAGCCCCAGGGTGTATCCAGATAGATGAGTCCGACTGCGCCAACGAGAAAGGCGCTCAACATCACGATCAGGAACGGTTTCAGCCGCTGCTGATCCACCAGCAGGCTTGCCAGCAGGTTCACGCTTGTGGACACCAGCGCTTGCGGTAGAAAGTAGGCAAATGCCTCGGTGCGGCTCCGACCGGCGTCTTCGAAGATGGAGACGATGTGAAAGGTGACTGCCGTGCCGAAGAGTGCATGGATGGAGAGCCCCCCGCTGTAGAGCCAGAAGGTGATGCTGCTGCGCGCCTGGGACAGGCTGCGATCCGGTGAGTGCGGAACCGATGGGTGGTCGGTTTCGTGCTCGCCGGACCTGCCGTCCGGCTGCAGACCGACCTCCGCCGGTGAGTTGCGGAGGAAGAGGAGCGTAGCGGTAGCGAACCCGAACGTGAGCACACCGGCCATCAGCCACAGAGCGCCTCGCCAGCCGAAGCTGTCGATCATCAGTGCCAGTACCAACGGCGCGAGTGAGAAGCCGAGGGAGACGAATACACCGCGGATGCCCGAGACCAACCCGCGACGACGCTCGAACCACAGCAACAGAACGTTTCGTGAAGCGCTCGTCAGCACGCCCTGACCGGTGAAACGCACCCCGAAGTATCCAATTAGAATCAGAGGCAGGGTAACAGTGGAAAGGGAGACGCCGAGCAGACCGGAGAGCGCTACACCCAGCCAATCGGTCACGCTGATGAATACGACCAGCATACCGAGCCCGATCGAGGCGCCGACCACCATGATCCGTGCGCCGAGCCGATCATAGAGGCGGCCTGGCCGGGGACACTCATCAGAAAACCCAGGGTCGATAGCAGCCAGATAACCCAGCCGTAAAAGAACGGTGTTTTTCTGGCATCAAAAGGCCAACGCGGAGGGAGTGACAGTCGCCCTCGATGTGTGTTCGGTTCGGTCAAGATCTGCGAACGGAGGTAAAGAGGTGGGATGCCGGATATTACAGGATGGGGTTGGCCTCAGCCACAAACTCGTGGAGGGTGATGGGGGAAATCGGTCAGCGAGGGTAGTTCTCGACTTACGCTTTGATCGGGCGATTGGGAAGCGGCCGTGGTGGTGAGACGTGACCCAGATCCCAAGACGACCTCTTTGTCGCTTCCTGAACTTTCACCCGCTTGCTGGCAGACTTCGACCATCACTCGCTGACGCCATGATGTCCATGCGCTCCACACTCGATTCGGCTACTCAGAGTCATTGATCAGTATCCCTGTTGTAATTCCTATCCACCAAGACGCTGAACGAGTTGCCGAAGGTTTGCGTTCTCGACGGCCCGTACGAAGTCGTCGGAAAACATTGAATGTCCGCTTCTCGCTGAACGCATTTCAGCATTTGGGTTCCTTTCTGCGGGATATGTTCTCTTGTTGAGACTGGCGGTGTAAAGGCGGATACTCGGCCTTGGGGTTGAGTGGGGGAGACTGAAACTACGGCGGGAATTCGCGTGCCGTAATGTTCACTTCGATAACCTCGGTTGAAAAATTATTTGACGGGAGATCGTTGTGAGAACAATCAACAATCCAAAGAAAGCACTGACATTTCTGTTTGTGGCATTACTGGGTGGTGTGGGAGTAGCGAGCCATGCCGAAGAGGCCGCCGCGCCTCCAGGAATTTTGGCGACCTATGCCTGCAACTTCAACGAAGGGAAGGATATGGACGACCTCCGTTCCACCCGGGACTACTATGTCAACGAATCAAAGAAGGCGGGGCTGTCGACGCCCGAGGCCTATGTCTGGAGCAGGTTCAAGGGCGGTGTGCCGTTCAACCACATCTGGTTCGACCTGTATGCGAATCTGGACGACTTTGCAGCTGACGCGGAGGAGTGGAACAACGCGGATACGTCCAAGATCGATGCGCGTTGGAACGCGCTGGAAGTCTGCGAAGCAAACGTCTCGACGGTCACGCCGCTCTTTCTGGGTGGTGAGGCCAACCCAGGCAGTGAATCCACGTTTGTTTCGTCCTTTGCCTGCAACTTCCGTGACGGCGTGGGTCAAGATGAAATGGCAGATCTGGAAAGCCATATCGGTATGGTTCTGGGCGGAGTGGACGAGTACAACGGTGTTGCGATCTTCGCGGCGACTCCCATGACCCAGGGTCCCAACTCCGCAGACGTCTACGTTTTCAGCATCAATGCTAGTCCTACTGCCTGGGCAGCGGGGAATGCGGCGCTGCAGAGTTCGCCCGGTGGCCCTTCGCTACTGCGGCACTTCAACGCAACGCTCGACTGCAGTGCCAGCCTCTGGTTTGCCGAGCAGGTGGTCAGCGGGCCCGAGTAGGCGCCAGGAGTCGCACTCAGCCTCCCATTCGAGTATCCGTGTGTAGCCACTGAGATCGGGAATGGGATCGGCGTTGGCGTGAGCACGCAGGCCACCGAGGACGATGGTGTTGACCGCTGATGGTCGGTCGCCAAGCGCATAACGCGTCGAGCCAAGCTGTGTTTCCAGTGCATCAAGCATGCCCAGGTATTCACGTTCCGCTGCTTATTGCTGGGCCGGGTGCTCGGTACCGGTGGCTCGGCATGCGCGCGGCCCCCAATGGAATATAGGGTGCTCCTTTAGCTCGTCGAGGGTGAGTTGGCGCTATCTGACATTCGAGGAGAACGAGTAACAAGCCTTCAGGGGATAGTCGAAATTACAGAAAAAGTGTTGCTTAATCCATCGTTCTCAAGGTAAATCGAAACATCTACGAATGTTCTGGCCATGGTAAATGTCTCGCAAAATGGAAGGATTAAACACCCATTTTGACCAACGTCAATTCTGAACTCTTAAAAAAGGGTGAAACTATACCGATGAGCAATCAAATAGATATAGAAAGAGTCGACAGTAATTTCGTCAGTGAAGGTACTCGTTGTGCAGGATGGCTATTTCGTCCTGGGGGGATTGAAAATCCACCCATCGTTATTCTTGCCCATGGTTTTGCCGGAGAGCGTGCCTTTGGCCTGGTCCGGTTTGCAGAAAGATTTGCTTCAAACGATTTTGCAGCGTTTGTCTTTGATTATCGATCCTTTGGTGATAGCGAAGGGATCCCCCGGAACAATGTTGATCCAGTGCATCACGGGCAGGATTGGGATGCTGCAATTGCGCATGTTAGAACTTTAGAAGGTCTGGATTTGGATCGGATAGCCCTCTGGGGCACTTCGTTCAGCGGCGCTCATGTTATTTGTGCCGCTTCAAGAGATGACAAGATTGCCGCTACTATCTCCCAGGTGCCTTATTCCGGGATACCAGAGGAGAAAGTGGTATCGGAAATCAAAGTTTCTTCTAGCATGGTGTTCCGCGCCATCTGGGATTACGTGAAAACGGCAATCACCGGATCTCCACACTATATTGCAGTGGTCGGGCCGCCGGGAAGTTCAGCAATTCTTAACACGGCAGAAAGTGAAGCAGGGTACTTTGCACTCATACCCGAAGGCTCCACGTTCGATAATCGGGTACCGGCGAAAGCGCTGATCAAATTCGGGAAGTATGACCCAATCCCCTCGGCTGAGTTGGTTACTTGTCCTGCCTTGGTTATTGCTGGTGAAGGCGATTCCCTGATCCCTGTGGCTCAGGCCAGGTTCATGGCTTCCAAACTACAGAAAGGGGAATTTGAAACACTGGCGTGTAAGCACTTCGAGCCCTATCTTGGAGAATGGTTTGAGAAAAATATCGCGTTGCAGCTCGATTTTCTAAACCGGGTTTTGGCCTGAATATTTCATCCAGCTGAGACGTAAGTCCGAATGCGCGCGCATTCTGCCTCGGATGCGTAAGTCCGAATGCGCGCGCATTCTGCCTCGGATGTCAGACCAGGGCTAGCGCGCGACTGTCATCATCCGTCGATCTCCTCCCAGCGTGCGTATGCCTCCTGTAATCGCGCCGCAACATCGCTCAGTTCTTTCATCGCCGCCGCTATCTCATCCGGAGCTCGCCCGTAGAAATCCGGGTCTGTGGTGCGTGCCTGAATTGCACTTTGCTCGGTTTCCAGCGCTTCTATCAACTCCGGCAGTTTCTCCAGCTCTTTTTGTTCCTTGTAGCTGAGATTTTTCTGGCGGCCAGGATTGTCCGGCCTGGTTGGTGGATCAGCCGCCCCTTTTACCCTGGACTTCTTCGCCGGTACCGGTACTGCAGAGCGCTGGCGCAGCCAGTCTGTATAGCCGCCGACGAACTCTTCGATGCCACCACTGCCATCCAGCACCAGCGTGCTGGTGACCGTACGATCGAGAAAGCTGCGATCGTGACTCACCAGCAACAGAGTTCCCTGGTAGTTCACCAACAGCTCTTCCAGCAACTCCAACGTTTCTACGTCCAGATCGTTGGTCGGTTCATCCAGCACCAGCAGATTGGCCGGCCTGGAGAAAAGCTTTGCCAACAGCAGTCGGTTGCGCTCGCCGCCAGAGAGCGTCTTCACCGGAGAATTAGCCCGCGCCGGAGGAAACAGGAAATCACCCAGGTAGCCGATCACATGCCGGGATTTTCCATTGATCGTGATCCGGTCAGATCCATCAGACAGGTTATCGCGCACAGAAAGCTCGGAATTCAGTTGCTCCCGTTCCTGATCGAAGTACGCGACCTCCAGTTTGGTACCCAGGCGGATACTCCCCACATCGGGCTCGAGATCTCCGAGCAGAAGTTTCAGCAGGGTGCTCTTTCCGCTGCCATTGCGACCGATGATGCCGATCCGGTCACCTCGCAGCACCAGAGTCGAGAAATCTCCAATGACCGCCTCACCCTCATAACCGAAACCAACACCTCGAGCTTCCACTACCAGCTTGCCCGAAGCCTCACCCCCGGCAAGCTGCATCTTCACGTTACCTTGGCGGCTGCGCCGCTCGGCACGTTCCTCGCGTAACGCCTCCAACCTGCGCACGCGTCCTTCGTTGCGCGTACGACGTGCCTTTATGCCCTGCCGAATCCAGGATTCTTCCTGGGCCAGGGTCTTCTCGAACTTGCGATCACCATCCGCCTCGGCCTGCAGCTCACGCGCCTTGACCGCCTGGTAACGTTGGTAGCTGCCCGGATAAGAGCGCAACACCCCGCGATCCAACTCAATAATCCGCGTGGCCAGATTGTCGATGAGCGTTCGGTCATGGGTGA
>QIDL01000221.1 GCA_003228415.1 Gammaproteobacteria bacterium
AAGCGCGATCAAGAATCGCAGGTACCGCCCAAGGCGCTGCAGCTGACACCGCGCCGCTCGGCCCAACCGATCGGTGACAGCATTCTGGCGTCAGACGCCTGCGCCTGCGCGCAAGCAGTCAGTGGATAGAAGACGCAGGCGCCCCTCCTTGACTCGAGGGCACGCCCTTTCCGCCACACGTCAAAAGGGTCCCGGAGTGGCCCTTTGTTGGTTGAGAGAGCCGGAGGTCATATGAGGACGCTGTGCTTCGACACCGAGACACCAAGCGAATTTCAGAACCACTGACCCCTGCATCTACCACGTCGCCGTCTGACAGATAATCCGCGCTCCTGTGTCCCGCTTGAAAAACACTTTGTAAGCGAAGTAATATCCAGGGGCACCGATCCATTACTCGGGGAGAGAGATGAGAGTCCAATTCACGTCACGCACGTGGGCCTGCGCCCTATCGATAGTTACTGTGCTGATTTCACCACTGGCGGCCGCAGCGGCTGCCAGCGAAACGTCGGTAATCGAAGAGGTCATTGTTACCGCACGCTATCGCTCGGAAAGCGTTCAGGATGCACCGATTTCGATTACCGCTTTTTCCGAGCAGAATCTGGAGGGTATCATTGCTCAGGATCTTCGCTCGGTCGGACCGATCGCCCCCAACGTTCGCATACAGCCCGTCGTCACCTTCCAGAATTCGGCAGCCGTCCACATTCGCGGCATGGGCAACCAGGGCATCGAGTCCACTGCAGAGTTGCGAAATGGAGTGTCCATCGATGGTGTTTTCTTTTCGTGACCTGTCGCAACACTCATTGATTTGTTTGACGTAGAAAGGATCGAGGTACTGCGAGGTCCCCAGGGGACTACATTTGGTAAGAACTCGTTATCTGGCGGAATAAATATTTCCACCATAAAACCCGATGGCACCTTTGGCTGGAAGACGGAACTGACTGGTGGTAACTACGGACGGGCGGACTTCCGTGGAGCATTCCAGTTTCCGATCATTGACGGTAGGCTGTCTGGTCGCTTGTCAGTATTGTCGCAAAACTATGACGGTCATTTCAAGAATCGGGTGAATGGAAAACGCCTGAACGGAGAGTCGGTAGATACCATCCGCGGCACTCTGGTGTGGACACCCACGGATAACTTCGAGGCAACGCTGATAGGACACTGGCTCAAGGAGCGGAGTACAGCACCAGGCGGCGACAACGACCCTGATCCTTTCCAGTTATTGCAGTTCACCGGTCCGGACGACGGTACCTTCACGGTTGGGCGCGATGCTCTGGATTTCGCCGATACCGATCAAACCGGCGCGAACCTGACCATGAACTGGAACCTTGGCGAGTACATTTTGACCTCGATCACCGGGTACGTCGAAACCGACGATCTGATCGCCAGCGATTTCGATCAAACGGAGATCCCGTTCTTCCCTACCTTTCGGGATCAGGTTCATGATCAGTTCAGTCAGGAACTGCGAGTGCAGACCGACTACAGCGGTCGCTCTGGCTTCATGGGCAACCTTGATGTGGTGCTGGGTCTGTACTACTTCGAGCAGGCGCACCAGCTGGTGCAGTCGTTCCCGACGCTGGGTCCCTCGGCCGAATATGCCCATCAGAATGGGGATAGTTCTGCGGTATTCGGTTCTGCGATCTACTCCCTGACCGATCGATGGAACCTGACTTTCGGCATCAGATACACCGATGAGACCAAGACATTCGAGAGAAACCCGGGCACTTTCCAGCCGGATCTGGATGCCAATGATCCGAGCACCAGACCTTCCATTCTGGAGATGTCGCTTACCCCGATGACCGTCAACGGAAAGCTGAATGATGGCCAGACAACCATCAAGCTCGGTGTGGATTACCGGTGGACCGACGCAACTATGGGGTACTTCACCTATTCTCAAGGCTACAAAATTGGTGAGTTTGGCGCGCGCGCTGCTTCCGATTTTACCGTAGGTCCGACGGATACGGAGACGTCCGATTCCTATGAGGTGGGCATCAAAACCGACCTTCTGAACGATCGCCTGCGGGTGAATGCGTCGGTGTACTACACCAGATACAAAGACCTGGAGTTCGGCGTGTTCATTCCCAGCCCCGACAATCCTACCGGGCAGGAGACCGCGGCCGATAACATTGGCAAGGCGACCATCAAGGGGCTGGAGTTAGAAGTCACCTGGGTGCCGATCGACAATCTTTCGCTGGTGGGGAACCTCGGAACTACCGACTCGAAATATAATAAGTTCTGCGCCGATCTGGATGGTCCCAGTATCGAAGTCAATCCGGTGTCCGAATGTGGGGCCGTCGTCGAGTTACCGAACGGCAGCTTCCTGGTCGACGAAGATCACTCGGACCATAAACTCAGTCGAGCACCGGACGCAAATGTGTATTTGAGCGCCGACTATCTGATCCCGAGCAACGTTGGGAACTGGTTTGCGAGGATCGCCACATACTGGGAGGACGAATACTTTTCCGACGGCGTGCTCAACCACCCCAAGGCGAAAACCGGCGATTTCTGGCTATGGGATTCCAGCATCGGGTGGGAGAGTAACGATGGCGATTGGCGGGTCACAGCCTGGTGTAAAAACTGTACCGATAAGACCTATGTCAATGGTCTGACCCCGGTGGCGAATTTCTTCAATCAGAAATTCTACGGCGATCCGCGAACCTACGGCCTGTCGTTACGCTGGCAAGGGTGAGGCGGTGGAGTAAACTGACCGGAAAAAGAGCGAAGAGAGACTGGCGGAGGAGACAACACTGTAGTCAATCAAGCGAGGATGGAAAATGAGTAAAGAAAGTATCGGAAAGATCAACTACGAAGGAGTTCATCACCTGGCGCTGGTCTCCAAGGACATGGCCCGCACGGTGGATTTCTATACCAACGTATTGGACATGAAGCTGATCAAGGGATTCGACCTTGGTGGCGACATGGGCCAGCACTTCTTTTTTGACATGGGCGGTGGCAACCTGCTGGCCTTTTTCTGGTTTCCGGGCGCTCCCGAGGCGGCTCCCGGCGTGGCTTCGTCCGCGGGACTGGTAAGGCAAGGTGAGAGCATCGTCACGGCTCATGGTTCCATGAATCATGTGGCCTTCAAGGCGCCAGCGGATGAGATCGAAGGATATCGGGAAATGCTCATCGCCAAGGGAGTCGATTGCACGCAGATGGTGAACCATGCGGATGTGGAAACTAAACCGGGGGTCGATCGTGTCACCGCCGGTGTGGAAGATGTCACCTGGGTGAGATCTTTCTACTTCTTCGATCCGGACGGCGCCATGTTGGAGTTCTGTGCTGATATCACCGCTGGTAGCGGGTACATTGAGGCGCCGGTGAATGCAGACGGGATCAAGGTAGGAGAACCCGTACTCGCTTGATGCTGTGGCGGACGGGTCTTGCAGCTGGCGCTGGAGGCCCCTGCCAGCGCCTGGGTGGTTTTCGAGCCGAGGGACCAGATAGCCATATAGGCGCCGGCGATACTGTCACGACTCTGACGGGAGGCGATCTCGATGACATCGGCCTTCATGGACAGCGACAGTGCCACGAAATTGCCTCCGAAAAAGCCGATTACCCCGGTGATCAGCCGGAAGGGCACCAGTTGACCCGGCGACAGCAGCAGGTAGCTTGGTGTGGCGATCGCCACGGCCAGTGTGCCCGTGAGCCACGCTTCCCTTTTACCGATCTTATGAGACAGCCACACCCAGAAAGGCAGGCCGATGATGTTAACGGCAAAGTAGGCAAGCAGAATGGGTTGCGCCTGACGTTCCAGATCCATCGCGAACGTCGTGAACAACATGAACAGGGTCCCGATCATGGTGGTACCTAACGACATCAACGTAAAACCAAAGAATAGAATCAGAAAGGAGCCGTTGGAGAGCATGATCTTGAGGTTACGGATAACGGGCTGATGTCTGGGAGGAGCTGTGTCCCGCTCGGGCAGCTTCCACACGGTCAGCCCGATCAACAGCGGCAGCAGAACCAGTACCATGCCACCGATGATCACCAGTGATTCACTCGCGACGCCGCCATAGTCAAACAGTTGTGACGCGCTGACGGGAACCAGCAACACCATGATATTCCCTGTAAATCCGAAGGCTTAACGCCAGCCGGTGATCCGAGTGCGCTCGTGGAAATCGACTGATAGCTCGGCACCCCAGGCGTAGTAGGGTATGTTGATCATCGTCCAGCCGAACCACAGCAGCATTGACCAGCCCAACAGATAGCCGTTGCTGACCGCTCCCGAAGGTGAGAACAGCTGGTGGGGGGCAACCACCATGAGCGGCATACCGGCCACCATCCAGGGCTTGCGGTCGTGAAGGTCAACTGACTCTCCGTGGTGGCGCGGCTGGTGTATACACTCTTGCCGCTGGTGCGGGTAACCACCACATCGCAATGCTGGCCGGTATAAACAAGGCCAGGAACGTGAGAAAGGCCGAATCGTAGCTACCGGTCAAGTCGTAAGCCCAGCCGGCCAGCAACGGCCCCGCGGCGCTGAAGATGAAGCTCAGCATCACGAACCCCATCACCCGGCCGAAGGAGGCCACGCCAAAGCGCGAACCGAATACCACACCCAGGAGCGGCAGTATGCCGCCGCCAGCGAGCCCCACACACACCACGCCAATGCTCAGCATCGAGAGCGACGGCTGACCCTGCAGAATCACCATGGCGGTTGCCATGAACCCGGCCGATATCCAGTACAGCTTACGATGGTCCATGTAATCGCCCAGACCGCCGAAGAAAAACTTACCGAGAATCATGCACAGTGAACCCAAAGCCAGCAGCCTGGCCGCGGTATCCGCATCGTTTCCGAGATCGCGGCTGTACGCACCCAGATTGAACTGCACCGCGCCGAAGGCAGTGGTCAGCGGTACGATGGCAGCCACAGGAATCCAGAACATGGAGGTTGTGAGGATTTCCCCGGTGGACCAGATCCGTCCATCCACGCTGTCCGGAGCCGGAGACTCAGCCGGGCTTTGTGGTACCCGGCGCAACAACAGCCAGGTCAAAGGAACCACCAGCACCACACTCATGATTGCCAGCCAGAGCATGGTCTCACGCCAGCCTCCGAGAGTCAGCCAACTCGCCACGAGCAGCGGAAACACCATTCCACCCAGATTGGTTCCCGTTGCCGACAACCCGATGGCGAGCCCGCGGTTGGTTGAGAACCAACGGGTTACCAGGGTCTGTGAGGCCAGGGTGCCCATCAGGGCCAGGGCAAGCGGTAACACGGTGGCATACACAGTCTGTATCTGCCACAGCGATCGAGCCTGTGACACCAGAATCAGCCCCGCCACCAACAGCGCCAATCCCAGCAGGACGATCCAGTGCATGGGGAATCGGTCCATCGCGCGACCCACGAAAGGACTGAATATCCCCACGCCAACCTGCAGCAGAGAGATTGCAAGCATGACATCTCTGCGGGGCGTTGCGAACTCGTCCAGCCAGGGCACGGCAAAGAGCGCGAAACAGTAAACCAGGATGCCTACGCTGACCGCCTGAATCAACAGGGTATAGGCGACGATCACCCACCGGTAGTGAGAATCGCTGATCAGAGTGGGTACACGATAGTGTTGGGTACCAGCACGGAATCGTACACCACCCGCTTTTCGACAAAACGTGGACTGCCATCGACATGAGGATCGACAAGGTCGATATAACGTCCCACGCTGAGGATCTTCGGTAATTCGCCTTCCACCACTTCGAAGACCGAGTAATTTGCCACCGCGCTGATCAGACCGGTGTCGCCGAGGTGTCCGCTGATGTTGGTGATCTGGTGTCTGAGATAGCGCGGTTCGTGCATGATCGTCTCCTGCACGGCTCGGATTCTGTCTTCGAGCATGCCCCGGCTTTCGCAACGCATGATCGCCAGCGGCAGACCCTTATCGTAGTTATCTCTTGGTATCACCAGATACAACGATTTCTCAGTGAACAGTTCCGGCCACTGGGTAAGTGGACCATCGTCCAGAAGTTGGGCATATTCTGTGTACAGCGCCTCCAGTTGCCGGTGCTGGTCGAGATCCAGATTCACAGTTCCATGATCCTGCGATAGTGGCTGTAAAAAGCGCGAATGGCGACCTCCGTGACCATATGCTCTTCATCCTCGACGCCACGGCCGCCCATGAGTATCACGCCTTTGTCGTCCCGATACGCATCGATTCCGTCCTGAGCCAGCTTGATCACCTCGCTATCGTCCGCCGACACCAATCCGGCGGAACTCATCAGATTTGCCTGCCGCAGGCGCCTCAGAGTCATCTCCTCGCCGTCGTTCGCGTAACCGAAGAAGGTCCAGTGCAGTTCGAACGCTCCCGGATGCCGGGGTTGAATCTGCCGCAAAGCCAGGGTGTTGGACTGTTGCTGAATGATCAGATTGGGCCAGATTGTCTGCATGACCACCGTTGCGTCGTCGGCAAACTCTTTGACCGGGTCGAGCAACCTCGGATCATTGAGAGCGAAATCCTCCCGCAGATTGGAGATATCTCTGGTGCTCTCTGTGGCTTTCTGCTCGCCTTTCCGGGAGATGAGCAGGCCGTGCCGGCCTGTCTCGTCCATGCGCACCTGGGACTTCTGGTCGGCTCGAAACAGTCCGAAAGTCACCAGAAACACGTGCAACAAAGAGGCGTGGTATGGATCCTTGATGTTCTCGAACATCAGCTTCCAGTTGCCGGGGATCAATTGTCGGGAGTAACCGAGCAGGGACAGCTCACGGCCGTCGAAAACTCGATCGAAATAGTTCAGATTGGTTTCGCCGAGGTAGTCGGCGAAGCGCTCCGGGTTTTCTTCGAAGGAGGCGAATATCACCCCGCCGCGAGTGCTGATGGCCAACGGCGGCAGATTGTGATCCTGACGATTGAAGTCCTCGGGCATGCCACCGAGCTTCTGCACACCGTTGATGAAGGGGACCCCGCGCAGTTGGCCCCGGGCGTCATAAGACCATTGGTGGTAGGGACAGACGAAGAAGCGGTTATTGCCGGTGCGTTGCCGGCACAATTTTACCCCACGATGCGCGCAGCGGTTGGCGAAACCTCGAATGTTCCCCTGTTCATCCCGGGTGATTATCACAGATCGGTTGCCAATCCGAGTGACGATATAGTCCCCGGGATCTGGTATTTCGACTTCCAGACCCACGTACGACCAGCCGTCCGCACAGAAAATGCGGGACATTTCCCGATCGAAAATTTTTGGATCGGTGTAGATCTGGTAGGGAATCTCGGTAATCCCGCCATCCGGCCAGGTCAATCGTTCGAAGCTGTCCTGCGTGGCCATGAGAGGAATTCGTTGCCGGGTGCGGAGCGAGTCATAATACTTAGATACCAAAGCATTTCAAACCGGACTGCTCAAGCTCCGCACAGCGTTCGGGCGATATCGATCTCCCGGATGGCGTATCCACCATTGAGATGTGTATAACCAACCGGCAAGGGACTCGATTCCAGCATCCACCTCTGCTCGGAGGGTCGCATGGGTCAGTCCCCAGAGGAGATGGTGGCACCAGCTTCGATGAGCCCGGCTAGATCGTCCCGGGAGATATCTGCAAGGACCGATCCGGCATCCTGACCGGGCAAAGGTGCCGGTCGACCAGCATGTATTCTGGAGTTCGAAAACCAGTTTCCCGGACCCGTGGTGCGCATCATTCCCAGTTTCCCATGTTCGCGGGTGACGATCTGACCACGCGATTGAACGGCACGCGGCGCCGGGAATACCAAGCCCCACAAACAGCTGCTCCCATTCGGCAGCCGTTCGGGTCAGGAATATTTCGCTCAAATGCCGAATGAGCAGTTCATTCAATTCGAGTTTTGAGCCAAGGCCTCTTACGGTCATACCCAGATCGATCAGATCCTGACGATCGAGCGCTTCCAGGAAGCGGGCGATTTCAACATCGCCTGTCGATTTCAGGTTCAGGCAGATACTTTTTTTGCCTCGATTCCAGGTATGGTTGGCGGCCCCGCAGGAAGGAGTCCCCATGCGCGATCAAGAACCCCTGTTGGTCGATCTGAGCGATCGACCCGCTGTGATCAACCCGGCTCGGGCCAAGCCTGCGCGGGACTGGCCGCCGATCACCGTCAGCCGTGAAATGATCGATGCCCAGATCGAACGGCTGGCGGAACTACCGAGGCCGGCCAATGGCCGACGTCAGGTCATGTTCGTGCATCCCAGTGCTCCCACGCCTGGGTGCGGTCTCACGCCCGGCGTGCAGGTCACTCTCGATGTACTGAAACCCGGTGAGGAAACCATCCCCATACGACATAACTCCACCCAGGTAAATTTCTGTATCCGCGGCGCTGGTACCGCGGTGGTGGGTGAGCGGCGCATCGGCTTCGGTCAATACGATGTGTGGAATCACCCTTCCTACGTCACCTATCGGCACATGAACGAGGGCAAGGACCTGCAGGCTCGATTGACGTATTCCAATGCTGCCCTGTTGGAAATGATGCGCGTCCACATGGTGGAGGAGGATCCGTCGGATACCGTGGCGAACGTTGAGGATGACAAAGAAAGCGCGGGGATCGATGTCATCGAGAGGTTACCGACCTTCAGCATAGGCGATGATGGGGCGTCGCTCATGCCCTACGAAACGCTCATCAATCCTCCATCGGTCGCGTCTGCCACGCTGCACTGGCCCTGGCTGACCGTGAAAGAGAACCTGGATAAGCTCGATGCACTGGGCGAAAGCTATGCCGGCCGACGCCTTTATCTGCTGTTCAATCCCAAGACCGAAGGGTTCAATGGCACCACGCCCAATTTTTTCGCCACGATCACTATCAGACCTCCGGGCATTACCGATAAGCCTCACCGTCATGTCTCGTCGTCGATCAACTACTACTTCCGTGGCTCGGGCTACAGTCGGGTGGAAGGCAAGCGCTACGACTGGAAAGCCGGCGACCTGATGGTCTCGGCGCCGGGGTGGGCCGTACACAATCATGCCTCGGACGCTGGAGACCCGGTCTATGAACTCACGATTCAGGACCAGCCTTTGAACATCTACATGGAGTCGCTGCTATGGCAGGAAGACCTGTCGCTGCCGGTGAAATTACTCGGCGTCAATGAAGGTTTTGACACGAACCGGAACGCGTTGTAGATGTTCTACGATCCAAGAAAAAACCTGCGGCCGGAGCCGCTCAGTCACAACCCTCTGAACGCGCTGGTAGCGCCACGTCCCATCGGTTGGATCTCCACCATTTCCGCAGCAGGCGAGCCGAACCTTGCGCCTTTCTCCTACTTCAACGCTTTTTCCGCAGATCCTCCGCTGGTGGGATTTGCGCCAAACGCCAAACCCGCCGAGGCGGGTATTGTAGAAAGTGGGGTCAAGGACTCGTTGGCAAATGTCCGTGCGGTACCCGAATTTACCGTGAGCGTGGTTTCCGCGGAACTCGTCCGACAGATGAATGAGACATCGAGACCGTTACCCCATGGCGAGAGTGAGTTCGAAGCGGCGGACCTGGTGGCGGCGAAATCACGGTTGGTCCGCCCTCCGTACGTGAAACGAGCCAGGGCGGCGCTCGAGTGCGTGGTGTTCGACATCATCGATCTCCCGGTCCGCAGCGGCAGGCGGGGTAGCCACCTGATCCTGGGTGAAGTCATCGGCATTCACATAGACGATGAGCTCATAGTCAACGGCAAGGTCGACAGCCGTGCGTTACAGCAGGTGAGTCGGCTCGGCTATTTCGACTACCACGTGGTGGATGATGTGTTCGAACTGCTCCGGCCCCGCTGAGAAATGTGCATCGTAGAAACAAAAGAGCGGACAGTTTCTCTGGACGGAGCGGTTGCGAATGCGGTGGTCAGCTTTGCCGATCATACGGTCTCCCTGGTGGCGCTGGTATCCGATGAGGTCCGCTATGGTCGGCCGGTTGCCGGCTTAGGCTTCAATTCGATCGGCCGATATGCTCAGCGCGGCATTCTGTGCGAGCGTATGTTCCCGCGGCTGCACTCCGCCGACCCGAGCAGTTTGCTCAGTGAGGATGGCGGTTTCTTCGATGCAGCAGCGGTAGCAACCGCAGCCATGCGTAACGAAAAACCTGGCGGCCATGGTGATCGAGCCGGTGCGTTGGCCGCCCGCATGCCGGATGCCAAACCTTCGGTGTTGCTGGATATCGAAGCGGGAAGGATCAGTGAGGTGGACGTGATCAATGGGGCAATCCCGCGTGAGGCTGCGAAGGCAGGTGTGTCGGCTCCGGTAAATATGACGCTCAACCGATTGGTGAGAGCGTTGGAGCGGCGCGGAACTCACGCGTAGTTGCTACGCTATGATGGTGAATATGAGAGAGAAAAGATGAGTGATGAGGATAGGCTGCTGGAGGCCGACCGAGTCAGATAATCTCCCAGCATGGAGATGTGATGATATGTCGTGGCACCTTGATCGGCAGTGCTGCGGTAGACGGGAAGGTGAAGAACCTGCGCAGCAGGTTCCTCAGCGTCTGACAAAGATCGGGGAACTCTTTCGAGATGCTCGCCTGGCAATCCACGGGTTTCTGAGCATCATCAACGTCACCACCGTACAGCCTCCAGCAGAGACTTGAGAACACGCCCTTTCGGGGCTGGTAACAATATACTTCGAATGCTAACCATTTGTGCTATGCAAGCGTGAGTTATTTTATTATTGTCCGGCACCAATGGTGCGGCACGACCGCGGGTAAAGGATCTGGAGAAATCATGAGCAGGCAGTGGCAGCGCAGCTTCGTATCGATGACTTCACCCACTGCGTCCAGAAACGGTGCGGGCTTCAATCCTTGTCAGGGTCTGTATTACGAGCCCAAGGGAAAGAAGGCCAAAACGGCCTTTATCGCCACCCACTACAACGTCGATTTCAGCGAACACTACCTGGCCGAGTACATGGCGGAAAGGGGCTATGGATTTCTGGGCTGGAACACCCGCTTCAGAGGCAATGAGGCCTATTTTCTGCTCGAGCACGCATTGGTGGATATTGGTGCCGGCGTGCGCTGGCTGAAAGAAGAGGCCGGCATAGAGCAGTTGGTCATTCTAGGCAACTCTGGTGGCGGGTCGTTGATGGGTGCTTACCAGTCTCAGGCGCAGGAAGTGACCATGGAAGCAAC
>QIDL01000476.1 GCA_003228415.1 Gammaproteobacteria bacterium
GGGCTGGTTGTTTATCATGGTGTTGCTGGTATCGGTTTCGGTCATTGGAGATCTGTTCGAGAGCGTGCTCAAGCGTCAGCGTGGCGTCAAGGATTCCGGGAGCCTGCTGCCCGGACATGGCGGGGTGTTGGACAGGATCGACTCCGCGGTGGCCGTGCTGCCGATCTTTGCTTTGATTCTGATCTTTGCCGGTTTGTCGGACAGAGTCTGAATGCCCGGGACGATCGAGAGCTGAAAGTCGTTTATCATGCGCCACCTGGACAGGTAGTGAACCGGGGTGTTACAGCCAGATACACCCGGATACAGACCGTAACTGGTCTTTTTGTCGAGGTTCAGGGAACGTTCGACCCCTGAACCGTATCAAACCCGAAGTTGATAAAATATTTAGATGGAATTTCTGCAATATCCTCTAGCCTTGATCGTTCTGCTCGGCGTGTTGGTCACGTTTCACGAGTTGGGTCACTTTTTTATTGCGCGGCGTTCCGGGGTCCGCGTGGTGCGTTTCTCCGTTGGCTTTGGTCGACCATTGTGGTCCCGGGTGGACCGCCATGGCACGGAGTTTGCCATTGCGGCGATCCCCCTCGGGGGATATCTGCGCATGCTCGGCGAACGGGAACCCGGCGACGTGCCGCTGGCCACGCCGCTCAGACCCGAGGATAAGACCTATTCCGAGCTCAGCGTCGGTTGGCGGCTCGCCATTTCATTCGGCGGTCCCGCAGCCAGTTTTCTGCTCGCAGTCATCATTTACTGGTTGTTGTTCGTTGTCGGGACCCAGACGTTTGCTCCGATTCTAGGTGCTGTCGAGGTGGACTCGCCGCTTGGCCGAGCGGGCCTTGAACAGTATTCGGAGATTCAGTCGGTAGATGGAACGCGGACACACAACTGGCAGCAGGTCAATCTGGCGTTGGCCAATCGCCTGGGAGAGAGTGGTGAGATCGTCATTGCGGCTCGGCAGCCCGGTGGCGCGAATCAGAACTTCAATGTGCCCATCAGCAGTTGGCACAAGGGTGCTAAAGATCCGGATCTGCTCGGTTCGCTTGGCTTTACCAGCGCCGCGCCGGCGCTGCTCGGTGAGGTACTTCCAGATGGCGCTGGTGAACGATATGGTCTTCAAGCCTGGGACCTGATTACCTCTGTCGATGGCCAACCCATAGAAAGCTGGTCGGATTGGGTCCGGGCGATTCAAGCTGCGCCGGAGGTGCCGATCAGCGTTCGGCTGAAACGCCAGGACCGCGAACTGGAGTTGACGTTGGTACCGGATGCCAGGGTGGCAGAAGATGACGTCACGATTGGCTACCTTGGCGTGGCGCCACATTACTACGAAGAACGGTATGGCCCGTTTGCGGCACTGCCGAGAAGTATCGAGGAGACCTGGGACAAAACGCTGTTCACCCTCGGTGTGTTGAAGAAGATGGTGAGCGGTGATGTGTCTGTGGAAAACTTATCCGGGCCGATCATGATCGCCAAGGTTGCCGGTGATTCCGCTCGCGCCGGATGGCAATACTTCGCTACGCTGGCTGCGCTTCTGACCATCTCGCTCGGGGTCTTGAATCTACTGCCCATCCCCATTCTGGATGGTGGCCATATCATGTTCTGTCTGGCCGAGCTGGTACGTGGTCGTCCGGTCTCGGAAAAGGTTCAGATGGTCAGCACTCAGATCGGCCTGTTTCTGATTGGTGGACTCATGCTTATGGCAATTTACAACGATCTAACCCGATTGATCTGAATCACTGTGAGTAACCTGTTGAATTCTGTTTGCAAAAAACTGTTGATCGGCATTTCGGCGGCTGGGTTGCTGGGTCTGTCCAGTCTTGTTGCTGCCGAATCCTTCGTTGTGGAAGATATTCGCCTGCAGGGACTACAACGAGTTTCCGCGGGTACGGTATTCAACCAACTACCGGTCAGCGTGGGAGACGTACTGGATGAGGTTGCGATCAGGCAACTGATCAGAACTCTGTTCGGGTCCGGCTATTTCAACGACATCCGCATGGCGAGAGACGATGGCGTGCTGGTGGTGACACTTGCGGAACGGCCTGCCATTGAAAGTATCGAGATCGATGGTAACAAGGCCATTCCTACTGAGGCGCTGCTCGATGGCCTCGGCCAGCAGGGCCTCAGGGAAGGTGAAATTTTCAAGCAGGCGACCCTGGAGCGGGTTGGCCTGGAGCTGGAACGACAGTATGTCGCTCAAGGGCGCTACGGTGCGGCCATCGATACCAATGTCGAGGAATTGCCGAGAAACCGTGTCGCTATCACCATCAACATAGAAGAAGGAAAGACCTCGGGCATCCGTCACATCAACGTGGTTGGGGCCTCGGTGTTCAATGAGGACCTGCTCCTCGATGAACTGGAGTTGAAACATCCGAGCCTGATGTCCTTCTATAAGAACGACGACAAGTATTCGCGAGAAAAGCTATCGGGTGACCTGGAGAAGCTGGAGGCTTATTACAAAGATCGTGGTTACGTTGAGTTCGACATCAAATCGACGCAGGTCAGCATCACGCCGAGTCGCGATCAGGTCTACATCACGCTGAACGTTGAAGAGGGTGAGAAATTCACCGTCGACGAGGTGAATATCATCGGTGAACTCAACGATGTTCGAAAGGAAGATCTGCAGCGGTTGCTGGTTGTGGCCCCAGGTCAGGTATTCAACCAGGCGCGCGTGACCGCCACGGAAGAGCGGCTGACCAATGCTCTTGGTAACTCGGGTTATACCTTTGCGTCAGCCAGCGGTGTACCTCGGGTGGGAGACGACGGCACGGTGGACGTCGAGTTCTTCGTGGATGCCGGTAAGCGGGCCTATGTGAGGCGCATTTCATTTACGGGTAATAAAGTCACCCAGGATGAAGTCATGCGACGTGAAATGCGGCAGATGGAAGGTGGTTGGGCGTCCACATCCCAGATCGAAATGTCGAAAGTACGACTGCAGCGGCTTGGCTACTTCAAGGGTGTGAATGTGGAAACACCCGAAGTCGCAGGTACCGACGATCAGATCGATGTGGAATTCGTGATGGAAGAGCAGCCGTCGGGCAGCATTTCGGCGACGCTCGGATATGCGCAAGGCTGGGGTCTCACGGTCGGTGCCAACTACAGCGAGAACAACGTATTGGGGACGGGCAACAGCCTGAAGGTTGGCGTTTCTTATTCGGCCTTTCAGAAGGCCGCAAACTTCAGTTACTTCAACCCCTTCTACACACTCGATGGCATCAGCCGTGGGTACAACATTTTTTTTAGAAATCTCGACTACGATGCCAGAAACATTGCCAGCTTCAGCACCGATTCCGTTGGCGCGGGGGTGACGTTTGGATTTCCCATCGGTGAAACACAGCGGATCAATTTTGGCGGGACCCTGGAAAACACCAAGATCACCGAAGGTGGGTTTCCGGCGCAGGAAATCAGCGCCTATCTGGACGTGAATGGCAATACCGCCACAAACCTGAAACTGAACCTGTCGTGGCGCTCATCGACCCTCAATAGAGGCGTGTTTCCGACCCGGGGTCGTTCGCAGAATCTGTCGGCAGAAGTTTCGGTTCCCGGCAGCGATCTACAGTTCTTCAAGGTTGTCTACGATGGTCAGGTCTATTTTCCGATTACCCGGAGCTGGACGTTGCGAATGCGCACCGAGCTCGGATACGGGGACGGCTACGGCAATACCGAATTGCTGCCCTTCTATCAACATTTCTATGCCGGTGGTTTCGGCTCGATTCGCGGTTTCAGGAACAGCACCCTGGGTCCGAGGACCACTCAGCCTACCGAGGATAGCAACGGTAACCCCATTCCACCGGGGTTTTTCCGACCCGAGGGCGACCCTTACGGGGGTAATCTGCTGATCGAAGCCGGAGCGGAGCTGATCTTCCCACTGCCTTTCATCAAGGATGGGCGTCAGTTTCGACCGGTTCTTTTCGTCGATGCCGGTAATGTCTTTCAGACCAAGTGCTTCGATTTCAGCGTTAACTGCTTTGGCCTCGACTTAGACGAGTTCCGCTATGCGGCCGGGATTTCGATGACCTGGCTGGCCGGGCTCGGGCCGATGACCTTCAGTTATGCCCTTGTTTTCAACGATCAGCCATTCGACAGGAAGGAAGCTTTTCAATTTGAGTTGGGGCGTACATTCTGATGTAGAATGCGCCCCGCGATGAGTACCGGCCTCCAGATTGTCACGGAGGTCGGGCGGTTCAATAAGGAGACTCGAGTGTATAAGAAGTTAGCTATTTGGTCTGTCGGCATACTGGTGTGCGTGGCGGTACCCGCCGCAGCAGAGTTGAAAATCGCCGTTCTGGATACCCAAAGAGCGCTGGTCGAGAGTGAGGAGGCGCAAGCCCTGCTGCAGCAGGCACAGAAAGAGCTGCAGTCGGAAGAAGCAGAGGTACAGTCCCTGGCGGAGCAAATTCTGGCATTGCGGGAAAAACAGAAGACCGATGGCGAGGTGATGAGCGCCACCGAACAGCGCAAACTCATCAAGAACATCGAAGACAAGGAGATTGACTACCAGTTCCTGGTCAACAAGCTGCAGAAAGCCGTCAACGATCGGCGTCAGGAGTTGCTGCAACAGATGGTGCCGAAGATCGACGTGGTGTTGAAAGATCTGATCGAGCTGGAGGGTTACGACATGATCATGGAACGCGGCAGCCTGCGCTACGTGAACACCAAGCACGACATCACCCGCAAGGTCACGGAAAAGCTCAACGAGAAGCGATAGCGTTCGACCCGAGGAGCAACTCAGTGGCAAAGCTCGAGGGTGCGTATACGCTTCGGGAACTGGCCGAGTTGGTTGGCGCCGAAGTCGCGGGCGACGCTTCGCGCGTCGTCACCGGGCTGGGTAGTCTGGATGCGGCAGGACCGGATGAAATCAGTCACCTGTCGAGTCCGGCCTATCGACGCCTGCTCGAGGTAACCGGTGCCGGCGCCATCATTCTAGCGCCGGAGGATGTGTCGCGCTGGCACGGCGACAGGCTGGTGGTTGCCAATCCCTATCTTGCCTTTGCGCGGATTTCACAGAAATTCAACCGGCTGCCGGTGCTGGCAGAGGGAATTGATCCTGGTGCAATCGTCTCGGCCAGCGCCGAGGTTGCCGGCAGCGCCGCCATCGGGCCGTTCGCGGTGGTCGGTGAACGCACCCTCATCGGTGAGGCTGCGAGAATTTACGCGGGCGCCGTGATCGGTGATGACTGCATTCTGGAAGCGGGTGCGGTGTTGATGCCAAATGTCGTGCTCTACAGCGATGTGGTGATCGGCCCGCGCAGCATCATTCACAGTGGTGCGGTGATTGGAGCGGACGGCTTCGGCTTCACCCCGGATGAGCAAGGCAAGCTGGTGGCCATCGCCCAGATTGGCGGCGTGCGGATCGGTGCAGATGTCAGCATCGGCGCCAGTACCACCATCGATCGCGGGTCCATCGATGACACCGTGATCGATGACGGGGTAAAGATCGACAATCAGGTTCAGATCGGCCACAACAGCCATGTGGGCGCGCACTCCCTTCTCTGTGGTTGCGTAGGCATCGTTGGCAGCACCCGCATCGGCCGGCATGTGGTGCTCGCGGGTGGAGCAGGAGTAGGTGGTAGTGGGCCGGTCGAGATCTGCGATCAGGTCGTTGTCAGCGGCATGACTCATGTGTCCACATCGATCACCGAACCTGGAATTTACTCTGGCGGGGTGTTACATAGTGCCACCAGACAGTGGAAACGTAATGCTTTGCGGCTGCTTCGGCTCGATGAGCTTTTCAAACGTGTTGCGTCCCTGGAACGGGTTTATCAGGAAAAGGACCCGCAAGACGATCGCTGAAAATTTGTATGCCCTCTTCGACCAAGGTGTTTAGATAGCGTCAATGAAAAAAGACATCAACGAACTGTTCGAGTTTCTTCCTCATCGCTACCCATTTCTACTCGTCGATCGGGTGATCGACCTGACCCCCGGTGAATCGATCCGTGGCATAAAAAACGTCACCATCAACGAACAGTTTTTCAATGGCCACTTTCCCGGTCATCCCATCATGCCGGGTGTCCTCATCATCGAGGCCATGGCTCAGCTTTCGGGTGTCCTGGCGTTTGAATCTAAAAATCGGCGGCCGGCGGATGGTTATACCTATTACCTTGGCGGCACCAACAGGACTCGCTTCAAACGACCGGTGGTGCCAGGTGATCAGTTGATCATGGAAAGCAAAATTCTCGCCGATCGCCGGGGCTTGATGAAATTCGATTGTCGTGCCTATGTGGAGGACGACCTGGCCTGCACTTCGGAAATCATATGTATGGAACGGAAGCTCTGAGACCCCGTCTCGGACCTTCGCTAGGATATCGTGGAAGCAAACAACGGCATTGATCCCAGGGCCATCATCGATCCGAGCGCCAAGCTCGGGGACAATGTCCATGTCGGACCGTGGTCCGTCATCGGCCCGAACGTGGAGATTGGCGACGGTTGCTGGATCGCCTCTCATGTCGTGATCCGGGGTCCTACCTCGATGGGCCGAAACAACCGCATCTATCAATTTGCGACGATCGGCGAAGACACCCCTGCACTTGCCTATGGTGGTGAGGACACTCTCTTGACGATTGGCGATGACAACGTCTTCCGGGAAGGCGTGACCATTCACAGGGGGATGGTGCAGGATCGGGGTGAGACGATCATCGGCAGTCATTGTCTGCTGATGGCCTACGTACACGTCGGCCATGACTGCGTGCTTGGTGATCACGTGATCATGGCCAACAATGCGTCGGTGTCCGGACATTGCGATGTCGGTGATCATGCCAACTTCGGCGGTTATGCCGGGGTCCCGCAGTATCGAAACATCGGTGCCTGTTCACATATCGCTGGAATGAGCCTGGTGCTCAAGGACGTTCCCGCTTACATGACCGTCATGGGTAATCCAGCTTCGGCTATCGCTCTCAATGTCGAGGGGATGCGCCGGCGTGGTTATTCGAAGGAGCTGATACAGAAACTGCGAGATGCTCACAAGACGGTCTATCGGAAAGGGCATACCGTGAAGGAAGCTTGCAGCGAACTCGAGGCGTCGGCGAGAGAGCATCCAGAGGTTGCGCTGTTTCTGGATTCCATAAGGAACTCGAAGTGGGGCATCGTCCGCCCTCGCCGTCAGAACGATCCCTCCGACTCGGACTAGCCCGACAGGACACGAGCCGCATGATTTTTGGCATCCTCGCCGGCGAACCATCAGGAGACCGGCTGGGTGCCGGGCTGATGAGGGCCGTAAAAATACAGGTCGGGAATTGCCGGTTCGTTGGAATCGGTGGCCCGCTCATGCTGGCCGAGGGGCTCGAGAGCGTTGTCAGCATGGACGAGTTGTCGATCAACGGTTTTAGAGAACCTGTCATGCGCCTGCCGAGTCTTGTCAAGATTCTGCGAACACTGCTTCGTACCTACGCCGAACTCGATCCGGCTGCCTTTATCGGGGTCGATTTCAACGTCTTCAACTTTATCCTCGAACGGTTGCTCAAGAAGCGCGGCGTGCCGACCGTGCACTATGTGAGCCCTTCGGTATATGCCTGGCGGCGTGGCAGGGTTCGCCGAATCGCCCGGTCGACCGACCTGCTGTTGACTCTGTATCCGTTCGAACCGGACTTTTACCGGGAATCGACCGTAGAGGCCGTCTTCGTCGGCCACCCGTTGGCCGATGAAATCTCTCTCGATGCCGGTGGCGAAGCCGGTAGAGACGCCGCCCGGGAGCAGCTCGGCATCACCGGCCCCGCTCCGTTGCTGGCCGTGCTGCCCGGCAGCCGGATGTCGGAGGTGAAGTTGATGACAGAAAGGTTTCTCGAAGCCTGTGAGCGGGTCCGGGTGCATCTGCCCGACGCTCGCTTCGTCGTACCCTGTCTGCGCCCGGAGATCGCCGACTGGCTGCAGATTTGTCTCGCCGGTCACCGCGACCTTGACGTTGTGACCTATCACGGCAACGCCAGACTGGCTCTCACCGCTTGTGACGTGGCGCTGGTAAAGTCCGGTACCTGCACACTCGAAGCGATGCTGCTGCATCGTCCCATGGTAGTGAGCTATCGGATCGGTGAGCTGACGTACCATCTGGTGAAACGATTGTTGAGAACGCCGTACGTAGCACTGCCGAACATCCTGTCCGGCCGGGAACTGGTTCCGGAGCTGCTCCAGCACGACGCGACAGCGGACGCACTTGCAAGAAACATTCTCGAGCAGCTGGACAAGCTGGCAGGCAACGCCGAATACTTATCGGAGTTTGAAGCGCTGCATAGAGCATTGCGCCAGGGTGCGGATGATCGTGCAGCCCAGGTCCTGCTGGACTGGCTCGAACCTGTCGAAAAGCGGGATAGAGCGGACGGGTGAGTGGATCACCGCGAAGAGGGTGTGTTGCTAACGGATCAGGTGCCGGACTGAGAGTCGGGTTTTGTGCTCATGTGGTTTGAGGAGTTTGCGAGTCCCGGGTTTTGCGCGGGTGTCGATGAGGTCGGCAGGGGTCCATTGGCGGGTCCCGTGGTGGCGGCAGCCGTCATTCTCGGCGCAGTTCATCCCAGAGGCTTGAGAGATTCCAAACGATTGTCGGCGCGGCGTCGAACAGAGCTGGCCACAGAGATCGAGTCCCGGGCGATAGCCTGGGGCATTGGCAGAGCCAGTGTGAAGGAAATTGATGAGATCAACATATTGCGGGCTTCCCATCTGGCGATGCAGCGGGCGGTAGCGGCGCTGAGCGCCGATCCCGAAGTACTGTTCATCGACGGCAATTTGCTGCCGAGATTCGCAGTTCCAGCGGTGGCGATCGTCAAGGGTGATGATCGGATTCCAGAGATCAGCGCGGCATCCATCATCGCTAAAGTGGCAAGGGACCAAGAGATGTGCCGGTTGGCCGAAACCCATCCCGGATACGGACTGGAGCGTCACAAAGGCTACGCGACGGCCGAACATCTGGCGGCGTTGAAGGTCCTCGGCCCGTGTCCGGCGCATCGATACTCGTTCGCGCCGGTACGGGATGCCGCCTGCCGAGGCACAGCCGGACAGCAGACCAGGGATGAACTCTCATGGTAGGCGAGGTCGAAAGCCCGGATTTCGTGCACCTGAGAGTGCACAGCGAATACAACATTGCCGACAGCACCATCAAGGTCAAACAGCTCTCGCAAGCGGTGGCCGATCGGGATATGGCCGCGGTCGCGCTCACCGACAGCGCCAATCTGTTCGGCCTGATCAAGTTCTATCAGTCGTGTGTTGGCAGTGGCATCAAGCCGTTGATCGGTGCCGATCTGAGGTATACGTCCATTGTGGAGTCTCAGGGTGTCCCTGAAGTCTGCCGGTTGGCGGTGCTGGCAATGAACGGCGAAGGCTATAAAAATCTCTTGAAGCTGGTTTCGGAAGCTTACGTGGGCGCCGAGACCCGAGCGGTTCTCAATCGCGAGCAGATTTTTGCCCACAGCGGAGGTCTTCTGGTGCTGTGCGGAGCGCGGCAAGGTGAGGTGGGCAGGTCGTTGATCAAAGGCGACAGGCAATTGGCGCGGACGCTGGCTTCAGAGTGGTCGGCCGTTTTTGGCAACCGCTTCTATCTTGAACTGGTGCGTAGTGGTCGGGTCGACGAGCAACGCCACGTGGCGGCTGCGGTTGCCCTGGCACTGGATATGGACCTGCCTGTGGTGGCAACCAACGATGTCTGTTTTCTGGATGCAGAAGATTTCGAGGCTCATGAAACCAGGGTGTGCATCCACGATGGGCGAGTCCTCGATGACCCCCGTCGCGAGCGGCGCTATAGCGCCGAGCAGTATCTGAAGACCCCGGAAGAGATGGCGCGACTGTTTGCCGACATTCCAGAGGCTCTGGCCAACACACTGGAGATTGCGAAACGTTGCAACGTGCAATTGCAACTTGGCAGGTATTTTCTGCCGAATTATCCGGTGCCCGATGGTTTGACGCTGGAGGTCTATCTGGAACGGTGTGCCAGGGTGGGGCTGAAGGAGCGTCTGCAGGCGCTGGCCGAATGGGGTGAGTTGGACCGCCCCACGGAGGAGTATGAGGCGCGGCTCACCTATGAACTCGGCGTGATCCACCAGATGGGCTTCCCAGGTTACTTTCTGATCGTGATGGAATTCATCAGCTGGGCGAGACAGCAAGACATTCCGGTTGGACCAGGGCGCGGGTCCGGCGCCGGCAGCCTGGTCGCCTATGCACTCGGCATCACCAATCTGGATCCGATTCGCTACGATCTTCTTTTCGAGCGATTCCTCAATCCCGAGCGGGTGTCGATGCCGGATTTCGATATCGATTTCTGTATGGAAGGACGGGATCGGGTCATTGCTCACGTGTGTGAGCGCTACGGCCAGGAAGCGGTGAGCCAGATCATCACCTTCGGCACCATGGCCGCCAAGGCCGTGGTCAGAGATGTGGCCAGAGTTCAGGGAAAACCCTACGGGTTGGCCGATAAGCTTTCGAAACTCATTCCGTTCGAAGTCGGGATGACGCTGACCAGGGCAGTACAGCAAAGTGCCGAACTCAAGGAGTTCATCGCTGGCAGTGAAGAAGTTTCCGAGATCATGGACATGGCATACGCGCTGGAAGGTATCGTCCGTGGGGTTGGCCGCCATGCAGGCGGAGTAGTGATCGCGCCATCGGCACTGACCGATTTCGTACCTTTGTACGTGGATGATCAGAGCGGTGGGCTCATCTCTCAGTTTGACAAGGATGACGTGGAGAGCGCCGGTCTCGTTAAATTCGATTTCCTGGGCCTCAAAACTCTGACAGTCATCGACTGGGCAGTGAAGGCCATCAATGGTTCGCGTGCCACCGGGGATGAACCTCTGGATATCGAACGCATTCCACTCGATGACCCGGCGACCTTCGAGTTGCTGAAAAGTGGTGAGACCACGGCCGTATTTCAGCTTGAATCAAGAGGCATGAAAGACCTGATCCGAAGGCTTGGGCCGGACCGTATCGACGACATAGTTGCGTTGGTCGCTTTGTTTCGTCCCGGTCCGCTGCAATCCGGTGCAGTGGAGGACTACATCAATCGAAAACATGGCCGCGAAGCCGTCAGGCTCCCTCACCCG
>QIDL01000597.1 GCA_003228415.1 Gammaproteobacteria bacterium
ACACCGGTGTCCGCATCGGATGCCGCGAGTGCACCTGATCAGTCAGCAAACGGTTAGGGGGTTCGATGGACGGCTGGATGATCGCCTTTTTTGTTCCAATAGTCATCTTCATGACGATCGTTGCCCCAGTGTGGATATTCATGCACTACCGGACCAAGCAACGAGCCGAGGGCGCGTTGTCTGATGGTGAGCGGCTGGAACTGGAAACTCTTGCAGCAACCGCAGAACGAATGATGGATCGTGTCGATACGCTCGAATCGATTCTGGATTCGGAGACGCCGGGCTGGCGCAAGCGGATGCAGTCGGAGCAATAACATGAGAGACAGCTCAGATTACCGATCGCATGGTCGTAGCCGCCACGCACGGAGCAGTCGACGAAGCGGATCGAGCGATCGACCGGGCGGTGAATTCCAGCAGGCGGTGGACCGCTTCGAACAGGCAGTTCATGAACTTGTCGGTTCAGCGACCAGCGAGCTGTCTGATCGAGCAACGAGTTTCCTGAATGACACGACATCGAAGCTCGAACGCGAGTTCGGGTCCCGCGACGACGCAGGCGCGGAACGATTCGATTCTGATTATCAGTCTGCGGCGGATCGGATGGCAGCGCGCCGACGCGCTCGCTATCGTTCGGACAGATTGTTCGAGCGCAGCCCCACACTCTGCAGGGATCCGCGAAACGGAAAAATCGGCGGTGTCTGCGCCGGTGTGGCCAACTACTACGGCACCGAAGTCTGGATCGTGCGCTGTATCGCGGTTACCGGTTTGCTGTTTTTTGGTAGCATTGTTTTCCCGGCGTATTGGATAATGTATTTCGTGATGGACAACCCCAAAGAACAGAAGAATCGTCGCAAGCGCGAGGCCAAGGGGGGGAATTTCTCCGCAACTGCCGAGGTCGAAGCGGTTTTGCGGCCGCGCAGGAGCCTGAAAAATGTACAGGCCGATCTCAGTGAGGTGGAATTGAGACTGCGAAGGATGGAGACTCACGTGACATCGGGGCAGTACGAATTGCAACGGGAGCTCAACAAAATCGACGTGGATTCTCCCGCACGAAAAGACAACTGAAGAGACAACCAGAAGCAGGATAAGGAACATCGATGGACGTTTTCACCTTCGTAGTAATCATCGTGATCATTGGTTGTGGTAGTGGTGTACTGAACAACTACCTGAAAAACCGTCGTGAAGAGGCACAGATTGACATCGATGACGGCGCCTATCAGGAGTTGGAAAATCTGCGTGAGCGAATCGAGGTGCTCGAGCGCATCATCACCGATGAGAAATACCACTTGAAGAAGGAACTCGATCAGCTAGAGCGTAGTGCTTGATATCTGATCCGGATAGTCGGTGAAGATTCCCCAGACGCCCTGCCGAAACAGCCTCTTTGCCTCCTCGAGATCGTTGACGGTGTAAATCAGAGTTCTGAGTCCGAATGAGCGGATAAAATCGAGCCTCTCTTCGGTGACGAGCTTTCGACCCAGATTGATGAATCCGCTGCTGTATTCAATTGCTCTGTCGATGGTGTCGGCTCGCCACCGACCGAATAGTGGCGCGATCGGATAGCGTCGGTTGAGCGCCTGGAAATCCCCCAGCAGGGTGTGGTTGAAACTCGATATCAGTATCGGTCGGGTTGGCTGGCTCGGCAGCAATTGCGCCAGCAATTCGGCGGTACCCGTGCCTTTCAGCTCGATATTGATGCCAACTTCGCCAGGAATTGCCTCGAACACCTCCGCCAGCAGCGGAATTCGGGATCCGTTTCCCGCGTCGAGGACTCGCAGATCGGCAAGACGAGTATCTTTTACGTAGCCGCGGCCGTTGGTGGTCCGATCCAGGCTCTCGTCATGAATCACCACGAGAGCGCCTTCGCAGGCATGAATATCGAGCTCTATCGCGCCGACCCCGAGGGCAACTGCTCGTTGAAAGCTCTCGAGGGTGTTCTCGGGCACGAGTCCTGCCGCACCTCGGTGACCGATGATTAGCGGTGTGGTATCGAATGTCATGGATAGTACCGGTCGGTTAGCTCATGGCTGCCTGTTCATGGCTGCCCGTACATGGCTGCCCGTACATGGACAGGTGAAGTGGTCAGGTGAAGTCACTACAATGACATTTGATCATGAGTTATCAGGTATTAGCACGTAAATTCCGCCCGGGGACCTTCGCAGGACTCATCGGGCAGGATCATGTGGTGCGCGCACTCACACACGCGCTCGATCATGATCGGCTGCACCATGCTTATCTCTTTACCGGTACCCGGGGCGTGGGGAAGACCACCATCGCCAGAGTGTTCGCTAAAAGTCTGAATTGTGAGAAAGGCGTGTCGTCGACACCCTGCGGAGAGTGCTCGATTTGTCAGGAAGTCGCTGAGAATCGGTTTATCGATCTGATTGAGGTTGATGCGGCATCTCGAACCCGGGTGGACGATACCCGTGAACTTCTGGATAACGCTCAATATCTGCCAACCCGGGGTCGGTACAAGGTCTATCTCATCGATGAAGTGCACATGCTGTCGGCGTCGAGTTTCAACGCGCTGCTGAAAACCCTGGAAGAGCCGCCCGAGCACGTAAAGTTTCTGCTGGCCACCACCGATCCGAAGAAAGTGCCGGTGACCGTTTTGTCCCGCTGCCTGCAGTTTCAGTTGAAGAACATTTCGGCGGAGCGTACGGCCGCCTACCTGGCGGATGTTCTTCGAGAGGAACAGATACCTTTCGATGAAGGGGCTTTGGGCGTGATTGGCAAGGCGGCCCGCGGCAGCATGCGCGATGCGCTGTCGATCGTTGACCAGGCGATCGGCTTTGGCCAGGGGGAACTACGACTCGATTCCGTCGTCGACATGCTGGGTCTGGTGGGCCGTGATGAGGTGGGTACCTTGATTGACGCCCTGGCATCGGGCGAAGCCGGCACCGTTCTGGCGGTGGTCGCGGAACTTGCGGATCGCTCCGTGGATTTCGACACACTACTGGCCGAATTGCTCAGCGCTCTGCATGATATGGCGGTGGTTCATGCGCTAGGCGGAAATGCGCCCCCCCCGTTTGGAGCGGAGACGGTTCAACTCCTGTATCAGATCGGCCTGATGGGCTATCGAGACCTGCAGATTGCGCCGGATCCAAAAAGCGGTGTCGAAATGACATTGTTGCGTATGTTGACCTTTGCGCCCGATGAAAGCGGACGGGCGATACCCCGGATGACTTCAAAGGCGGATTCGACGTCGGTTGCTTCCACTGATTCCGGCGTGTCTTCAAAAGCTTCGTCATCCTCGAGAAATATTGTCGCCGAACTGGTTCGGCAGCCACAACGGGCAAAGGAGAAAAACCGCTGGGATGAATTGGTCGAGACTCTCGATATAGCCGGGGTCGCTCGAATGATTGCGGAGCACTCAGCGTTGGTCGAACTTGGTGAAGAACAGGTTCGTCTGGTTCTGGATAGGGCCCATGACACGTTACTCAGCGACCATCAGATCCGGGCGATCGAGCGCGCGCTCACCCAGGCGCTGGGTCGTGTGATACATCTGGAAATCGAACCTGGTGAGGTCGAGGAGGAAACACCGGCACAACGTCGCGACCGTATCGCCGCCGAGCGCCAGCGCGACGCGCAGGATATGCTGGAATCCGATACCACTGTACAGACGTTACTCAGTGAATTTGATGGTCGGTTGGATGACGTGCGGCCGGTTGGCGGTCCAACCCGGTCCGAAGGAGCAAACCCGTGAAAGGACTCGGAGATTTGATGAAGCAGGCGCAACAGGTCCAGGAGCGCATGCAGAAAATGCAGGAACAACTCGCTCAGATGGAAGTGACCGGTGAGAGTGGCGGTGGACTGGTCAAGGTAGTGATGAATGGCCGCCACGAGGTCAAGCGTGTCCAACTCGATGATGGCTTGCTTGCCGAAGGCAAAGAGATTGTTGAAGATCTGGTGGCGGCTGCCATGAACGACGCGGTACACCGTGTCGAGGCGGAACAGCAGCAACAGATGTCTGGATTGGCGTCCGGCTTTGGCTTGCCCTTAGGGAAAATGCCTTTCTGATGGGGATCAGCCCGCTGATCGATCGACTGATCGAAGCTTTTCAGATTCTGCCGGGAGTGGGCCCGAAAGGAGCCCAGCGTATGGTGTTGCATTTGCTGCAACACAATCGGGATGGAGGTAATACGCTGTCAGAGGTGCTCGCGCTGACAATGGAAGCAATCGGCTATTGCGAACGCTGCCGAAGCTTTTCTGAAGAACCGGTCTGTCGCAATTGTCTCGATCAACGTCGCGATGATGCGTCGCTTTGCGTGCTCGAATCTCCAGCAGATATTCTGGCCATAGAACAGGCTGGTGGCTTTCGGGGTCGATATTTTGTATTACACGGCCACCTGTCACCCATAGATGGCATTGGTCCGGAGATGCTTGGTATGGATCGACTTCTGGCGCGGGTCCGAGAGGAGTCCCCCGAAGAAGTGATTCTCGCCACCAATCTCACCGTTGAAGGTGAAGCAACGGCACACTATGTCTATGACCTTTTGAAAACACATGTGCGCACCATATCGCGTATCGCCCACGGCGTGCCGTTGGGTGGTGAACTCGAATACACCGATGGCGGTACAATTGTGCACGCCATGCAGGGTCGCCGCGATTTCTCTTAACTGGATCACCTCAAATGCTGAGCTGGTAGACGCTGCCGCGGAGTGGGGTGATGTGCTGGGCCTGGACACCGAATTTCAGCGCACCAATACCTTCTACCCGGTACCGGGACTCTATCAGGTGATCAGCCGGGACAGAGCGTATTTGCTGGACCCCTTGACGATTGATGACTGGCAGCCACTGGTCAGCGCGCTGGAGGACGTAGAGGTCACGCTGATCATGCACGCCTGCGGAGAGGATCTGGAACTGATGTCTCATCATCTGAAGGCGACGCCGACCGGGTTGTTTGACACCCAGTTGGCCCATGCCTTTATTTCTGCCGATTTTTCCCTGAGCTACTCTAATCTGGTGGCCCGTCATCTCGGTATCACGCTCGGCAAGCCGCAGACACGTTCCAACTGGTTACGGCGCCCGTTGTCGGACGAACAGGTCCGCTATGCGTGCGAAGATGTGGAGCATCTACCGGCGCTGTATCACTTGTTGAGTGAAGCACACGAACGCCTGGGCCGGACTACCTGGTTTCAGGAAACTATGGCGGATCATGGAAGATATACACCGGGAGACCCTGAAAAATACTATCAGGGGATTAAGAAAGCCTGGCGGCTGCCCGGACACGACCTGGCTGTACTGCGTTCGCTGACCAGTTGGCGGGAACGTACGGCCATGGCCGAGGATGTCCCTCGGAATCGTGTCGTGTGGGATGAGCACCTGCTGGCATTCGCCCGGCACCCGGAGTTGGATGAAGGTCGAGTGTGGGAGTTGCTGCCCAAGCCTGTTGCCCGCCGCTACGCGGGCCATCTCGTGGCAGAGCATCGTTCGGGTCGCGATGCGGATCCTTTGCCGGAATTAGAGCCGCCGCTGACCCAGGCTCAGGGTAAAATCAGCAAAAAGCTCAGGGAGACCGCTCGCGCTCGAGCGGAAGCCCAGCAGTTTGCCCAGGAGTTGCTGGCTCGGAAACGGGATGTGGAAAGCTGCATTCGCCACTACACGGCCACTGGAGACCTTTCTCGGACATACTCAGGGTGGCGTGGTGATCTGGTTGGAGACAGCTTCCTCGAAATTCTGGCCAGACTCAGATGAGCGAGTTAACAACACGATTGGTGAAGGTATACAAATCTCTGCGCAAAGCCGACACGTTCCTTTATGTCGACTTCCAGGAAGATCTTGACAGGGTTCCCGCCGGGTTGCTGGATCAATTTGGCACTCCGGAATTCACCTTGTCACTGCACCTTAAGGCCGATCGAAAACTGGCGCGGGCAGTGGCGAGGGATGTACTTCAGCGTATTCAAAGTGTTGGTTACTACCTGCAGATGCCTCCTGCCGATGGCGGAGTAGATGCAGAGATTCGTAACGAGTCGAACTGAGTCGAGCTGGTGCCATTCTGGGAAGACAAGTCGTTGTCGGAACTCGACACTGAGGAGTGGGAGGCACTCTGCGACGGCTGCGCCCGCTGCTGCATGATCAAGCTCGAGGATGAGGAAGAAGGCACGGTTTATCACACGAGCCTCGTATGCCACCTGTTGGATACCGATACCTGCCGGTGCACGCGTTATGCCCAGCGGCACCAAAGGGTGCGGGATTGTATCGAGCTGACTGCGGATCTTGCGGGGAACCTCAACTGGCTGCCACAAACCTGTGCGTATCGTCGCCTGGCGAACGGTCTGCCGTTGTTGTCCTGGCATCCGCTGATTTCAGGTAGCGGCGATTCTGTGTTTGATGCGGGGATCAGTGTCAGGGGTCGGGTGATTCCGGTTCAGCTGGTGCATGAAGATGAGCACCAGGAACATATTGTCGACTGGATAGACACCTGATGGCCTATATTGAGGCTTGGATCGTCGTGGTAGTAGCTGCTGGATTGGGTACCCTGGGCCTCGTATTTCTTACCCGCGAGATACAGACAGATTGGTTGAGATTGTTGTTACGCGTCCTGCCGCCAGTGTTGCTGCTGGTGCCTGCGCCGATTCCGCAGATGTCGGATAACTTCGCTCCTGCTTTCGTGGTGTTGGTGTTCGAAGGTCTGTTCCAGCGCGAGGGCTCGCCTGCGGGTTCACTGATCATTCTGGCGACGGCGGCAGTGCTGGTGGTGCTGCTGGTATTGCTACTTTCGCGCCGCTCCAAAATATCGAACTCTTCTTAAGTATACTCTGCAACCTATTGATTATAATATATATTTACTTGGGACATTTTTCAGCGTCAGTGAGGGTCCTTGTCCGACTCCTGCGGCTCCATTAAAGTACGGCGCTTTGATCATTTTGAAACCCTTCGGGAAAGCTGCATGATATTCGATAGTACTGATTCCTACATTTCCACTGACGAACTCAGCATGGCCGTGGATGCCGCGGTAAAACTGGAGCGTCCCTTGCTGGTCAAAGGTGAGCCTGGTACCGGCAAAACCCTGCTTGCGGAAGAGGTCGCAGGTTCGCTCGGAATGCCGCTCATCCAGTGGCACATCAAGTCTACTACCAAGGCGCTAAACGGTCTTTACGACTACGATGCGGTTTCCCGGCTGCGTGACTCGCAACTCGGCGATGAGCGGGTAAAAGACATCAGGAACTACATCAGGAAAGGCAAGTTGTGGGAAGCGTTCGATTCTGATGAGCGAGTGGTCCTGTTGATCGATGAGATCGACAAGGCAGATATCGAGTTTCCCAACGACCTGTTGCAGGAACTCGATCGCATGGAGTTTTTCATCTACGAACTCGGCGAGACGATCAAGGCGAAGAAACGGCCGGTGGTGATCATCACCTCAAATAACGAAAAAGAGCTGCCAGACGCATTCCTGCGCAGGTGCTTCTTCCACTACATCAACTTTCCAGACCGCGACACCATGCAACGGATCATAGAAGTGCATCATCCTGAAATTAAACAGGACCTGGTGAAAGAAGCGATGGAGATTTTCTTCGATGTGCGCAAGGTTCCAGGCTTGAAGAAAAAGCCCTCGACATCAGAGCTGATCGACTGGTTGAAGCTTCTCATGGCTGACGATATTCCAGATGAAATTCTGACCAATCGTGACCCGACCAAAGCCATCCCACCGCTATATGGCGCGCTGGTCAAGAACGAACAGGACGTGCATCTGCTCGAGCGCCTGGCGTTCATGAATCGGCGCGACAGTCGAGGTTGAGCCTGGCTCGTCCGGTGGGTCTGGTTGGTAAACAGGCGAGAGATTAACGAAGATGCTGATCAACTTTTTTCTGACCTTGAGGAAATACAAGGTACCTGTAACCATTCGGGAATTGATGGACCTGATTTCGGCCCTGCAGCAGCGCGTGGTCTACGCCAACGTCGATGATTTCTATCTTTTGAGCCGCACCTGTCTGGTCAAGGACGAGAAAAACTACGATAAGTTCGACCGCGCCTTCTCGGCCTACTTCAAAGGCCTGGAGGATCTTCACGGATTGCTCGAATCGCTGATTCCCGATGAATGGCTGCGTCGTGAGTTCGAGAAATCCCTGACGCCGGAAGAACTCGAGAAACTCGAGTCGCTCGGTGGTCTCGAGAAGCTGATTGAAGCGTTTCAGAAAGCCAAAGAGGAAGAAGAGGCGCGCCAGGCCGAGGAAGGCAAAGGTAAGGAAGGGCAGGAAGGTGACGATCCCGACCGGCCTGGCAGGAAAGGACCGGGTGGTCAGGGTAAGGGCAAGAAGAAAAAGGCCAGAAAGGTCTGGGATCAGCGCCAGTACAAGAACCTGGACGACTCGGTGGAAATCGGCACTCGCAACATCAAGATGGCACTCCGGCGTCTGCGTAAGTTTGCACGCACCGGTGCGGATGAAGAATTGGACATGGTCGATACCATCCGCTCCACCGCTCACAACGGCGGCATGCTCGATATCAAGATGCGTCCGGAACGGAAAAACACCGTCAAGGTATTGTTGTTACTCGATATTGGTGGCTCGATGGACTCTCACGTCAAGGTATGTGAAGAACTTTTTTCCGCCACTCGCACCGAGTTCAAGCACATCGAGAGTTTCTACTTCCACAACTTCATCTACGAATCGGTGTGGAAGGACAATCGGCGTCGAATGAACGAGCGCATGCCCACCTGGGAAGTACTCAACAAGTACACCCAGGATTACAAGGTTGTCTTTGTCGGGGACGCTACCATGGCACCCTATGAGATAACTCACGCTGGCGGTAGCGTCGAACATTGGAATGAAGAACCCGGCACGCAATGGATAAGTCGGTTCACGGAACTCTACGAAAAGCTCGTGTGGATAAATCCCACACCTCAGGAAACCTGGGAGTACTCCTCATCGGTCTCCATGATCCAGCAGCTGGTTGATGGCCAGATGTTCCCGCTGACGATTCGGGGCCTGGAAGAAAGCATGTCGGAGCTATCGAGGTAGCCGTGTTGCGTACATTTTTCGCGCGCGGCTAGTCATACTCGAAGCTGGCCGCAGTGCCCGGTGAGTATCAGAGGTGTAGAGACGCAAAAACCGGACCGGACACCTTGCGATCGCCAGATCCGGTTTGAGCGTGGTCGGTGAGTCACCGACGCTTGCGCCACTTTAACTCCTCACCCGGTGTGGTTTGTAATCGCCGGGTAACCGGCTTTAATCATTGATGTGAACGAATCTTCGTCAGAATCAGCGCTGCGACTGAAATTTCCCCTGGAGTTACCTATCACTGAGCATGTGGAGGAGATCCGTGCTCTGCTGCTCGACAACCAGGTGCTGATCGTTGCCGGGGAAACCGGGTCTGGGAAGACCACCCAGCTACCGAAGATCTGTCTCCGGGCTGGTCTGGGAGCCGAGCGAATGATCGGACACACCCAACCACGACGTCTGGCCGCTCGCAGTGTTGCTCAACGCATCGCCGACGAAATGGAAGTTCCTCTCGGTTCGGAGGTGGGTTATGCGGTCCGATTCGACGACGTGGTCAGCGACCAGACCCGAATCAAACTGATCACGGATGGCCTGCTGCTTACCGAGATTCGTCGAGACAAGCTGCTCAACCGCTACGATGTGATCATCGTCGACGAGGCGCATGAACGCAGCCTCAACGTCGACTTTCTTCTGGGGTACCTGAAGGGTGTGCTCGAGCGGCGCGCTGATCTGAAGCTCATCATCACCAGCGCCACGATCGATGTGGACGCGTTTTCCAGACACTTTGGCGACGCACCGGTGGTCGAAGTGAGCGGCAGGACCTACCCGGTGGAAATGCGTTATCTGCCGGATGAGGAAGCCGCAGAGAATCTTGAAGAGTTGCTGCTCGACATCCTCGAAGATATTGAATCCGGACCGCAATCTCGCGCTCGAGACATCCTGATGTTCCTGTCTGGAGAGCGGGAGATTATGGAGATTTCGCAGTTCTTGCGAAAATCGTTCGGTGAGCGGATCGAGGTGCTGCCGCTGTATGCGCGGCTCTCTGCTGCAGATCAGCAGCGGGTTTTCAAACCGGGTAAGACCCGGCGCCTGGTACTTGCAACCAATGTGGCCGAAACATCTCTGACAGTCCCTAATATCGGTTATGTGATCGATCCTGGATTCGCTCGGATCAGCCGTTATTCGTTCCGCTCCAAGTTGCAACGGTTGCCGGTGGAAGGAATTTCTCAAGCCAGCGCCGATCAACGTGCCGGACGCTGTGGACGGGTCGCACCGGGGGTCTGTTTCAGGCTCTACACCGAGGCAGACTATCTTTCGCGGCCCGAATACACGGACCCGGAGATTCAGCGAACCAATCTGGCCTCCGTCGTCCTGCAGATGCGTGCATTCGATCTGGGCGATCCGATCCGGTTCCCGTTTCTCGACCCCCCCGACCCGCGGTTGATTCGAGATGCCGAGAAGGTACTCACCGAGCTTGGCGCGCTGGTTGACGAACGTCTCACTCCCATCGGGGCAGCAATGGCTCGGTTGCCGATCGACACACGGCTGGCCCGCATGCTCATTGCCGCGGGCGAGACTGGTGCCCTGTCCGAGGTGCTGATCATCGCCAGCGCCATGGCGGTGTCGGACCCCAGAGAGCGGCCGGTGGAGAAACAGGGCAGTGCCGACCGTGCTCATGAAAAGTGGCAGGACAATCGCTCGGATTTCTTTGGCTACCTGAACTTGTGGGCCTGGTTCGAGGATGAGCGGGATAAGCAAAGCCGTTCTGCGCTGCGCAGGACCCTGGCGCGTAACTTCCTTTCCAACAACCGGATGCGCGAGTGGCGAGCGCTGCATCGTCAGTTGCTGCTGGCGGCGCGCAGCCTGAGACTGAAGCTCAACAAAGAGCCGGCGGACTACGCCAGTCTGCATC
>QIDL01000117.1 GCA_003228415.1 Gammaproteobacteria bacterium
AAGGTGCTCTTGAAGGTATAGGAGCCGAAAGGTGACGCTGGTGCTGTGAGCGATTGCGAAGCCGCGGACGGACGACGTTCCCGGCCACCGGCGAAACGGCCGGCGTCTAGGCTCTGGTCCATGGCTACGGACCGCCCGATCGGTTGGATCAACTCGGTCCAATGATTCGTCTGGCTCACAGAAATGCGTCCCCTCCGAACAAATTTCTGGTCAGTTCTGATTGTCTTTCTGTCGGAACCTGTAGCTCTTTCTTATCTCGCTTGTCGTATCTCTCGCATCGGGCGGGTAAATGTCCGAATTCCCGCCGGAATTGACCACCGGCCAAAATCAACATGTTGCGATTTGCAGTTTCGGCCGATACCGGCTTCAGCATCGGCTCAGCCACCCGTTTCACCCTCTGAGAAACTCCCTGAAGGTAGAACGAAATCGGCTCTCTTTCTGCTCGAATCGCACCGATCTGACTCGACGTCGACACCGATTTTCCGGATCGAGGATGCAAAAAGGTTGACCAGGTACAACTATTCTGGTGGGTTTCCGCAGTTGTCTTCTGTTGATTCCCGTCGTCTCTTTTCGCTGCTCAGGAAGCCTGAAACGCAACATCTTGGGTTTTTCAACTCAAGGACACACAACATAATGCGAACGCGGATGTGTTGCAAGGTGCTTGGCTGTTGAAGGCCTGTGGATAAGTTGTGGGTGAAGGGTGAATCCTTTGCTGACCTGGTTATCAAAGCGCCCACATGTCTACAGGGTGCTGATTGAGGGGTCTTATCGGGAGTCGAGGCGCGATGGCGTGAGGCGTTCTGGCAGGAAAATCGGCACCACTATATATTGTGGTCTGCGTTTTGCCCGCCTTGCCGGGAGAAGCAGCACACCGGGCACAGCCTCTGGTTCAGTCAGAAGGGGATTGTATGAGCCACATCATGGCGATCGATCAAGGAACCTCGAGTTCCAGAGTCATCATTTTCGACCTGCAAGGCCGAATCCTGTCGGTGGTCGCCCACGAGTTCGACATGATATTTCCAGCCGACGGCTGGGTCGAACAGGACCCGGAGGTGCTCTGGAGAACGAGTTTGATCGCAGGGAGAGAAGCGCTCGTCAAAGCAGATCTCGAGGGTAAGGACATTGCTGCCATAGGCATTACCAATCAACGGGAAACGACGCTTGCCTGGGAACGTTCGAGTGGAGAATGTCTCTATAACGCCATCGTCTGGCAGGATCGACGAACGGCCGATCGTTGTGTGCAGATGCGTCAGGATGACATGCAACACATTGTCGAACGGACCACCGGACTGGTCATCGATCCGTATTTCTCGGCTACCAAGCTTGCCTGGCTGCTCGATGAAGTCGCAGCGGTCAGACAACAGGCCGCGGCTGGCAATCTGTGCTTTGGAACCGTGGACAGCTATCTCATCTGGAGGCTCACCAAGGGAGCGAAGCACGTCACCGATGCGACCAACGCTTCGCGGACCATGCTTTTCGATATCGAGACCCAGTCATGGTCGCGGGAACTGCGCGAGTACTTCGGCATTGACGAGTCGTTGCTGCCGGAGGTGCTCGACAGCGCTGCGGACTTCGGCGTCGCAGACCCTGAGTGGTTTGGTTCGGCGATCCCCATCCTCGGCGTGGCCGGTGATCAGCAGGCGGCGCTCATCGGTCAGACATGCTTCATTGATGGCATGGTAAAAAGTACCTATGGCACGGGCTGTTTCCTGATGGCCAATACCGGTCCGCGACCGGTCCGCTCCGAACAGCAACTGTTGACGACCATCGCCTATCGGCTGAACGGAAAAACGACCTATGCTCTGGAAGGGAGCATATTTTCGGCCGGGATAGCGGTGAAGTGGCTGCGTGATCAGGTTGGTCTGATCACCGACGCCCGTGAAACCGAGGCCGCTGCGATGAGGGTGGATGGAGATGCGCAGGGCGTTTATCTGGTACCGGCGTTCACCGGGCTCGGAGCCCCCTACTGGGCGCCTGACGCACGCGGGTTGTTCAGCGGATTGACTCTGGATACGCACCGGGATCATCTCATCACCGCTACGCTGGCCAGTGTGGCTTATCAAAGCGTGGAACTGGTCGATGCGGTGTGCGCGGATGGTGTCGAGGTTGATCGTCTCAGGGTCGATGGCGGTATGGTGGTCAATGATTGGTTGTGCCAATTTCTTGCAGATATGATTCAGCGCCCGGTGGAGAGGCCGATGAATACGGAGACCACCGCACTCGGTGCTGCCGTGCTCGCCGCGCTTGGCGGCGATATGGTCGCAAACCTGGACGAGGCTGGCAGGATGTGGGGTCTCGAGCGGGAATTCACTCCAACCATGAGTGCATCCAGGCGTGAGCAATTACTCGGTGGTTGGCGCAAAGCGGTTGAAAGGTCGCTCCTTTCATGACTGTGCCCGTGACCGTGCCAGGTAGCGAGCAGCATAAAGAGTCTTTCATCTAAAACGGACACGACCCACGGACACGACACCGTGTTTGTTCCGCGACAGCGCATTTCTGCGGTTCGATAAGCTGAGGGCTCCTATCCTGCTCTGAATGACAACTTGGTTACAACGCGTCACGTGTAGCCGGTGAGTCCCACTTAAAATGGGCGGATAGGAAGTACCCCGGGAGTTGGCGCATTGCTGACGCTTGCCGAGTTCGGCTCAAGCAGAATGAACCGCATCTTGCTGGTCATGATGGGGCTGGTGATCTATGCCTTGTTCTGTCTGGGGCTCGTTCGCTATGGCTACCTGCATGTGACCGGGACGGCCTTCGTTCCGCTCCTCGGTGTCTGGATTCTGGGCCTGCTGGCGCTGATGTTTGCCGACGCGACCAGAGGTCGATTCGATGCCGGTACGCTGACTCTATCCAAGGCGCTGTGGTGCAACATCGGTGTGGTCGTGACGGCGGTTCTTGTCCCTCATGTGGTTCGATTGCTGTTACTGGTGGTGCCACTGTTGGGTCTGGTATACGCGGCTCTGCATTTGAGCAGAAGGCAGATGCTCAGTATTGGTGTGGTGACCTGGGCTACGTATCTCACCGGCGCCCTGGCCCTGATCAGCCTCGGCCGTGCAGATCCTGAGTTCGAAGGCCTCATGGCGCTGGCGTTTACCTGCATGTTGGCAGGTATGATGGTCATGGCCTCGGAAGTGACTGCCCTGAGGGTAGCCTTCGACCGCCGTCGCAGGCGCCTCAATGAAGCCATGGCGCAACTCGGTGAACTTGCCATGCGTGATGAGCTGACAGGCCTCTACAACAGGCGTTACATCATGGATGTGCTTGGCCGTCAGAAAGCGCTCGCTGATCGCGGGCATGTATCCTTCTCGCTGTGTTATTGCGACCTGGATCACTTCAAACAAATCAATGATCGTTATGGTCATCAGGTAGGGGATCGGGTGCTCGGCGATTTCGCAAGGATTGCTGAAAGCGTCGTGCGATCTGTGGACTTCGTAGCTCGACTCGGCGGTGAGGAGTTTCTACTCGTCCTGGTCGGTGCAGACAAAAATACCGCTCAGGGCGTCGCTCAACGACTTTGTGAGCGTACGAAGTTCATCGCAATCATTCCTGAAGTCCCCGATTTTCGATTGTCGGTATCGGTGGGCATAGCCAGTTTCAGGCCCGATGAGCGAGTCGAAGATGTGATACAGCGCTCAGATCGGGCACTTTATGACGCAAAATCACAAGGTCGTGACCGAATCGTAGTCGGTTGTTAGGAGGTAGGCGTGACGTCTTCTATGTTATCGGGTAATGTCCAGACGATTTCGCAGACGGACGCTGCAACCGTGAATCGCCGGAAGTACCCGCGGCAACCCATTTCCCTATCAGCATTGGTGCACCCTAACCAGGGGCGATCCTGGTTGTGCACCATTCGTGATTTCTGTCAGGAAGGCATGTTGCTCACAGGCACCGGCGGATCTCGTTCGCTCGCTGCAACCGGCGCCGAGGCAGAACCGGGGGAACAGGTCGCCTTGCACTTCTCGGTAGCTACGCCCAAAGGCCAGAAACACTTTCGAACTCAGGCTACCATCGCCAGGATAACGGATGCCGGCCATGGCATAGGCGTGATTTTCAATCAAGGCGTGCCCGACGATGCGTTCAGCTCGTTGATCGAGTTCGCCATCGCGTCGGGCATGTTGTCTCGCTCAGCCGCCGAAGCGGGCAACATCATTGAAGGCGAATTCAGCGAAGACCGCAGTGATGGATCGAGCAGCGCAGGGTCTTCGAAGGCTCGATCGGCTGACGAGCCCAAGCCACACGAACAGGAAATACCCGACGAGCTGCTCCGGGACCGTCGGATCAGCGATGAAGACGCGGCTGAGATTCGTACCAAGCTGCGCAGGGTCACCCAGCGTGCGATGGATCGAATCTGTACCCAGTTTTTCGGCATTGTCGACAATGAGTTGCTCGTCAAGGCTCGGGATGCGGGAACCAACGCAATGCAGATGATGTATTTCGAAGGCCTCGAGATCATTGAAAAAAATCAGGATCGGATTCGCCACGACTTCATCGGCGGGACCCTGAAACAGATCGATCAGGTTTCGGATCTCGAAGATGTTCTCGAGCGCCGCCGTCGCCGCGAAACAGGCAACTCAGCCAAACTCGAACTGGTGAATACCGAAAAATTCGAGGAATGGCTCGCGGTAGCCGAAGTGGTTTCCAAGGCAGAGAATCGTTACGGGGATGATCTCCTGGATCTCAGGGCGCAGCTTGGTCTGGTGGCCAAGCCATGGACGCACAAAGACGTGGTGCCGGTAGGCCCTTCGGTTCTCACCTGGTCTTTTGACGATGCGCTGAAGGAGTTCGAGTTCCGACGCATGGTCAAGCAGGATATCTATCGCTGTTTCGAGAGCGCCTTGATGCCGATGCTCGGCAACCTCTATGCGGCGCTCGCACAGATGCTCGAGGAGAGCAACGTCTTTCCGTCGGTGGAGGAACTCAGAGAATCGCTGCAGCGCGTATCGGTTCTCCGTACACCTTCCGGGGTACGAATGGAGCCTGAGGCCTATCGCGAGATGGATAGTGCGGTTCGAGAAGCGACCATGGCGGCCGAAGGTATCAGCCCGGCAGCGGCTCGGGTGGATCACAACCCGTTTCTGCAGCCGGTGGGCGGATCTCGGGATCTGTACAACACCGCCAAGAATCTCTTGAGCGTCGACCGTCGCAGCCGGGAACTGCTCGGCCGCCAGGGTGACGACATGCTGGCCACGCCAGGCACCCCGCCAGCCGATACCTTCGATACTCAGGACATTCTTTCGGCTCTATCTACCATCGAAAACGAACTCGGTGATGCACCACTCACGGACACCCGGCTCAGACCGCGTCTGATCGAGCTGTTGAAAGATCATCATGGTGACCGCAAGCGCCTCAATGAAGAAGATTACGACACCCTGAACGTCATGGAGTCTCTGGTGGATTCCCTGCAGGAAGACTCTTTCCTCACCGAAGGGATTCGCGAATGGATTCAGCGCCTTGAGATAACACTGAACAAACTTGCTGCCCGGGATCCGGAATTTCTCCGTCAGGAGCAGGACCAACCGCACAGCGCTGTGCAGATGTTGAACCAGTTGGCGCGCCTGGGTAACCAGAAAGACGTCCGCGAAGGAATCGACCGGGAGGTAGGCAGCCGGGTAGACGAGCTGCTGAACAAGGTGGTGTCGGAGTTCGACGACAACCCGACGGTTTTCTCGGAAGTAGTCAGTGAGTTGAACCCACTGGTAGACAAGCAGACCCGCGCTTATCGAGGCAACATCGAAAGGACGGTGCGCGCCAGTGAAGGTCAGCAGAAACTGGCACGCGCCAGACGAGCCGTGCTCGGTGAGATGGAAGATCGTATATCCGGTAAGGAAGTGCCCGATCTGATGCTGAATCTGCTGAATCCGGGCTGGCGCAACCTGCTGGTGCACACGCATCTGCGTAAAGGCACCGAATCTCACGAGTGGCAGGACCAGGTTGCACTGATCGATCAACTCTGGGGTCAGCTGGACGGCTCGATCGAGCCGGATAGCAATGAATATATGGATCCGGATACGTTACTCAAGCGGGTGGTATCGGGTTTGAACAGCATTTCATTCGACCCGAGCAAACGCACACCGCTGATCATGAGTTTGTCTTCGGCTCTGGTGGGAGACACTGCCGGTAAAAAATCCGAAGTCAGCTATTCTCCGGTGGAGCCAAGCGGGGTAGCGCATGCTCTGGGCCTCGACGGCCTGTTGCCCGATACAGAGCCGGACATTGAGTCGGAAGATGAAGAAGTCCGTTCCAGCTGGTCCAAGGCCGTTCAACGGGCACGTCGGATTCAGGTGGGTGAATGGTTGGCGGCGACCGATGCGCAAGGCCGACCGTTGATTCTGACGGTGGCCTTCGTTGGCGACGACGCGGCTTCTTTCGTTCTGGTCAATCGAAAGGGTATCAAGAATCGGGAAATGACTCTCAAAGAAATCGCCGATGGCCTGCACCAGGGCGATATCACCTTACTCGACGACTTCGACTTGCCGTTGATGGAGCGTGCTTCCCAGCGGATGCTCGAGAACATGCACAATCAGCTCGCCTATCAGGCGAGCCACGACGACCTGACCCAGCTGCTCAACCGCAAGGAATTCGAGCGCTACGTGGGCGCCTCAATTCAGACAGCGAAGGCGGAGGAATCCCAGCACGCGCTGCTGTATCTGGATCTGGATCAGTTCAAGATCGTCAACAACACCAGCGGTCATACCGCCGGTGATGAAATGTTGAAGATGATCTCTGACGAGCTGAGTAAGGCGTTGTCCAACCGGGATGCAAAGATCGCCCGACTCGGCGGTGATGAGTTCGGTGTGCTGGTGGAAAATGTTGAGACCACCGAAGCGCGCGATCTTGCTGAAGATCTGCTCAACAGCGTGCGCCGCGCCAAATTCGATTGGGACGGCCGCGTGTACAACATGTCTGCAAGCATGGGCCTGGTATTTATCGATCGGGCTACGGACAGCGTCGATAACGCCATGCAGTTTGCCGACGAGGCCTGCTATACGGCGAAAGACGCGGGCCGCAACCGGCTTCAGGAATATGAACTCGGCGATGCGGCGATGATGCGTCGTCATGGGGTGATGGAATGGGTGACGCAACTCGACAAGGCTCTGGAGGAGGATCGGTTGATTCTCAACTGTCAACGCATCGAACCGATCATGGCCGGCAATCAGCCTGTTGCTCCTGACGGACATCACTACGAAATTCTACTTACCATGCTCGATGAGCTTGGCGATACCATGCCGCCGACCGACTTCATCATCGCGGCGGAAACGTACGACCGGATGACGGCTGTCGATCGCTGGGTAATCGAACGAGTGCTCGATTGGATGAGTATCAATCGTGACAAGCTCGATAGTTTTGGTGGTTTTGCGATCAACGTCTCCGGACATTCGATCAACGACGAAACCTTCCCGGACTTCGTGCTGGAACGGTTTTCCAAGAGTCAGGCACCCACCGGAAAAGTGTGTTTCGAGATAACCGAAACTGCCGCGATTGCGAATCTCGACAACGCGGTGGATTTCATGAACCGGATGAAAATCATTGGCTGCCAGTTTTCACTGGATGACTTTGGTACCGGCCTTTCCTCCTACTCCTATCTGCGCAACCTGCCCGTTGATTTCGTTAAGATCGATGGTGTGTTCGTCAGAGATATCGCCAACAATCCCGCTGACTATGCAGTGGTTCGGTCCATCAACGAGATCGGCCACTACATGGGGAAAAAGACCATCGCCGAGTTCGTGGAAAACGATGATGTGCTGAAGCTTCTCAAGGAAATCGGTGTGGACTATGCGCAGGGTTATCAGATTGCCCGGCCGATGCCGCTCGAAGAGCTGCGCCTTTAACAACAACAACGTTCGATGACGTTCGGCGTTGTTCAGAGCACCACTCTGCGCTGTCTGACTCAACCCTCGATGAGCTGTCTGGCCAGCGGGTCGTCCGCGCCGATGAAGTAGAGTACTTCGCTCAGTTCACGCGTGAGTTTTCGAATGTGGATTTCGTCTGAGGCGAGCCAGCCGCAGCGGTACGCAATCAACTTGGCTTCGATCTCGCTGCGACGCCGGATAGCCGTCCACCTGCTGCCATCGGCGGCATCGGTGGTCCCATCCCTGCCCGGGTCGGGTCTGAAATTGTGCTGGGCATGCATCCGTTCTCCTCATGCGAGTAAGTCGAGGAGAAGAATCTAAGCGGATTCGGGGGCAAGCACCGGTTACAGCGTGCCAAGGCAGCGGCTTTACGGGCCTAGTGTCTGCACCGGGAGACCCGTCAGTCTGAATTCAACAGAAATTCCAGCAGCGCCTTCTGGCTGTGCAGGCGGTTGCCTGCCTCCTGGAAGACCACCGAACGAGGATCTTCCAGAAGTGTCTCGCTGACCTCTTCCCCTCGATGAGCGGGCAGGCAGTGCATGAACAGCACATCGTTACCGGCATGGTCGAGCAGCCGCTCATTGACCTGGAAAGGCTCGAATACCTCTGTTCGGGTATCTTCTTCTCCCTCGTGGCCCATAGACGACCAGACATCGGTTACCACCAGGTCGGCACCTTTCACGGCTTGTTCCGCGCTACCTGCCACTTCCACGTTGTTGGTGGATTTCACCAGCTCCGGGTCAGGCAGATAGCCTTCGGGGGAAGCGATCTTCAGATGAAACCCCCATTGCAGGGCGGCGTTTATGTATGAATTGCACATGTTGTATCCATCGCCGACGAATGAAACCGTCTTGCCTTCGATGGGTCCCTTCAACTCTTCGAAAGTCTGGATATCGGCCAATAGTTGACAGGGATGATAGCGCTCGCTCATGGCGTTGATGACTGGAATTGAGGAAGCAGCGGCAAACTGTTCGAGCAGACTCTGAGAGGATGTCCGGATGATCACCACGTCGACCATCTCCGAGAGCACGCGTGCCATGTCTTCGATCGGTTCACCGCGGCCGAGTTGGCTGTCTGCTGGACTCAGGATCACTGCATGCCCGCCGAGTTGCTTCATGCCAACCTCGAACGCAACCCGGGTGCGGGTTGAATTGAGCTGAAAAATCAGCACGGCCGACTTGCCGGTAAGGGTCTGTGGTTGGTGGTCTGCCGAACGCAACTCACTGCCGCGTCTGGTTATCTCCTTCAGTTCTTCTGGTGAAAAGTCCAGCAGGGAGAGGAAATCGCGTTTGCTCCTGGCCATGATCTCAACCGTTGTTGATGACTTTTGCGACGACTTTTATGAGCTCTTCGGCTTCGGCGTCGCTCAGGGTGAGCGGCGGCAGGAGGCGCACGACATTATCGCGGGTGACGTTGAGCAGCAGACCTGCCTCGAGAGCGGCCTCGACCATCTTTGCACACGGTGAGGAGAGCTCCACCGCGATCATCAGGCCCTTCCCGCGAATCTCGCGAACCGAATTGTTACCAGCGAGCGCTGTTTCGAGTCCGTCGATTATCTTGTTTCCCAGGTACGTCGCGCGCTGCAGGAGGCCTTCCTCCTCGAGTGTATCCAGTACCGCATGAGCGGCTGCGCAAGCCAGCAGGTTGCCACCAAATGTCGAAGCGTGGTTTCCCGGTTGCAGGATCGAGGCGGCGTGTCCACGTGCGAGGCAGGCACCGATGGGCATTCCGTTACCGAGTCCTTTCGCTGTGGTGACGACATCCGGCAGGATACTGGTCTGCTGATAGGCAAAGAAGGTACCCGTTCGGCCATTTCCGGTCTGAACCTCATCGAGCATGAGCAGCCAGTTGTTGGCATCGCATATTTCCCGCAAGGCTTCCAGATAGCCATCACCGGGGATGATAATACCGCCCTCGCCAAGAACGGGTTCCACCAGAATTGCCGTCACGTCGGGGTTATTGTTGCCGATCTGGGCCACCGCCTGGACATCGCCGAATGGTGCACGAACGAAACCTGTCAGTAGCGGCTCGAAGCCGGCTTGAACCTTTCGGTTACCCGTTGCGGTCAGGGTTGCCATGGTGCGTCCGTGGAAGCTGCCTTCCATGACCACGGTGGTTGGCTTGTCGATGTCTTGCTGATGGCCGTGCAGCCGGGCGATCTTGATGGCGGCTTCATTGGCCTCCGCGCCGGAATTGGCGAAAAACACCCGGTCCATTCCAGACATTTCACAAAGCCGGGTTGCCAGCTTCTCCTGCAGCGGTATTTCGTAGAGATTCGATGTATGGATGAGGGTCGCGGCCTGCTCACTGATGGCGCGTGTCACGTTGGGATGAGCGTGTCCCAGTCCGCAGACGGCAAGCCCGGCAAGAGCGTCCAGATAGCGCCGGCCCTCGCCATCTTCGAGATAGACACCTTCGCCGCGGACAAATCCCACCGGTAAGCGATTGTACGTTTCCATTGAGTTGGTCATGGTAAGCAGATTTCCGGGTCCCAAAACAACAACAGGCAGCAAGTGTCCTGAGACTACAGAACAATACGCCGCCTGCGAAAAAAGGGCGAATGCTACTTGAGCGACTCGATGAGATCAATGGGTCGATCGGAGCGCGACACTACCTGCAATCCACTGGAAGTTGACAAGGAGCCGACCCGGAGTCGGCGGAGAGACGAACGAGGGGATCAACGGTCCGTCATGGAAGTTCGTTCAAGGCGGTTTGCAGCCGTTCGAGGCCCTGTTCGAGCAGGGATTGCGGGCAGGCGAAGTTGAATCGTACGAAGCCGGGCCCTGCAAACGCCGCGCCGTCGGAGAGCCCCAGACCAAAGCCTTCCAGGTAAGTGCCCGGGTGATCTGC
>QIDL01000094.1 GCA_003228415.1 Gammaproteobacteria bacterium
GCTCTGCGGGACGACGTCCGCGACGTCATAAACGGCGCTCCCGGCGGGGACCGCCAGCTGGTGATTGGGACGCGCCGGATAAGAGCCTTCCGCTGTCTGCAGGTAGACCCGTATGGTGCGCTTCTCTTCCGGCGGAATTCCTTCCAGCGCGACAACGAAGAAGTCGGGGCGCCCGTCACCGTTGAGCTCTGCAATCTCGGCAGCGACGCTGCGGCCATTGCTGGAAAACGTCGATACCTCGAACATGTCCTCGGCTGAGAGCGATACCGGCGCAATCAGGATCAGCAAGACCATGGCCAGAAACGGATTTGCCACGAAAGTTTCGTCCATGTCCTTATTCCTCCACCCGGCTTCCAGTGTAGCAAGATACGCGTCCCTCTCGTATTGGCTTGAGTGGCACTTGACATTTGAGTAACGGTCCAATAATTTTACAGCTCGGCACAGACTTCTACAAACACACCTGTCCCCCGACCCTGGAGAATGGCATGCAGCCGGTCCTATCCGAAGAACACGAGATGATGCGCCGTTCGGTTGCCGAGTTGGTGGAGCGGGAAGTGATTCCCAACGTGCGGCAATGGGAGCGTGATGGCGAGGTGCATCGCTCTCTGTTCACCAGGCTGGCCGAGCTCGGTTATCTGGGTGTGCGTCTGTCACCCGAGTTCGGTGGTGGCGGTCAGGATTTCTGGTTCACCACGGTGCTGCTCCAGGAACTGATGCGCTGTGGCTCCATCGGTGTCGCTGTAGCGATCATGGCTCACGCGGAATTCGCAACCAAGGTCATCGATCGGGGCGGGTCTCGTGCCCTCAAGGAAAAATATGTACGACCGGCGGCGGAAGGACGCCTGATCGGTGCGCTGGGCGTTTCCGAACCCGACGCGGGTAGTGACGTCGCGGCCCTGAAAACCCGAGCCGTCAAGGACGGCGACGATTACATCGTCAACGGATCAAAACTGTATATCAGCAACGGCACCATCGCCGACTACATCACCACGGCGGTACGTACCGGTGGCGAAGGCCATCGGGGTATTTCTCTCATCGTCATACCCGCCAACAGCGACGGCCTGACCCGCCGCCGTCTGCAAAAAATCGGCACCCACGCATCCGATACGGCAGAGATCTTTTTCGACGACGTTCGGGTCCCGGCAAGCAATCTGGTTGGAGAAGAGAACAAGGGCTTCTCGCTGATCATGGCCGGTTTCGAAGGCGAACGGCTGGTGCTGTCCGTCATGGCGTGTTCCCAGGCGCGGATGATGTTCGAAGCAGCCAGAACATGGGGGCACGACCGAAAAGTTTTTGGTCAGTCCTTACTCGGTTTTCAAATATGGCAGCACCGGCTCGCCGATGTCCTGACCAATCTGGAAGCCGGCGAAGCGCTCACCTACCAGGCCATTGAAAAAAGTGTCCGGGGTGAAGAAGCCAACTCACTGATTTCCATGGCTAAACTCTTCACCACCGAAATGGCCGTGGATACCGCGAGAGAGTGCGCGCAGATTCAGGGCGGCTTGAGTCATATGGAGGATTGTCTGATCGGGCGTCTGTACCGGGATTCGCTGGCTCTGACGATCGGAGCAGGTACCAGTGAAACCATGCGCGGCATCATTGCCCGCACCGAAGGACTATCGTGTTGAAAAACACGCTGTCAGTGGCACGAGCGTCGTGAGTGTCCGTTCGGAAATTCGCGGGCAGGTACTCATCGTCACGCTGGACAGACCGGAGGCTCGAAACGCACTCAACAGGGAAATGCGGGAGGCGTTGCTCGAGGTCTGGAACGAATACAGAGATTCGGATGCCGCTCGCGTTGCGGTGCTGACGGGTTCCGGCGATCAATCGTTTTGCGCCGGTGCGGATCTCAAGGAGATGGGCGACTACTACCGCTCCATGACCCCGATTGAAAGGCGCGAGACAGGCGAGCGAAGCCCCGGCCTGGGGGCCTTGACCCGCAACTTCGATCCACGCAAACCCGTTATCGCGGCAATCAACGGGCCGTGTCTGGCCGGCGGGCTGGAACTGGCTCTGGCATGTGACATCCGAATCGCCGCCGAGCATGCCGTTTTCGGGTTGCCCGAGGTCACCCGCGGCATCTTGCCCGGAGCCGGAGGGACTCAACGGCTACCGAGATCGCTACCCCAGGGCGTTGCCCTCGAGATGATCCTGACCGGAGCACCCATCGACGCGCAAGCCGCATTGCGCTGGGGGCTGGTCAGTCATGTGGTGCCTCGGGAAGATCTGCTCCGAGAGGCTGTGCGAATCGCCGAGCTGATTGCAGCCAACGGTCCGCTGGCGGTTCGCGCCGCACGGGACGCGGTCTATCAGGGCCAGAACCTCGGGCTCACCGAAGCGTTGCGGCTCGAACAGTTTCAGGCCGAGCCGCTGCGTGTGAGTGAAGACGCACAAGAGGGTGTGCAGGCTTTCGTGGAGAAACGGACGCCGGTATTCCGTGGGCGCTAGCGGGCTTGCAAGCGGCGCGCCGGTCGAAATCGTACCGATTCAAAAGGAGCTCTCGAAATGACACGACCCCGTATCGCCGTGGATGCCTGGGCGACCCACATTACCCCGGAGGGGGCGACCCGCTGGCCGGACGAATTCAAGCACATCTTCAGGAAGTACAAATCCCCCGCGGTCATGATGGAAGGGCAGTCTGTCGAGGCACTGCTGGCGGAGATGGATGGAGCCGGAGTGGACCGGCTGATCCTGTCGTCGTTTCACTACATGGGCGAGTGGGTGCTCACCAACGAAGAAGTCGCCGAATACGTCAAGGACTATCCCGACCGCTTCATCGGCGCCGGGGCCGTTGACGTGATGCAGAAACCGATGAATGTCGCCCGTGACGTAGAGCACCTTGTCAACGATCTGGGCATGGTCTGTATCCGCCTGGAACCCTACATGAATGGCGATGGGATGACGGGTCTACCCCCTAACGACAAACACTACTGGCCGGTGTACATGAAATGTGTGGATCTCGGCGTCGCGGTAGCCCTGCAAGTGGGACATACCGGACCTCTGCTGCCATCGGAGTGCGGCCGACCGATTTATCTGGACGAGGTGGCGCTGGCATTTCCGGATCTGGTCATCCTTGGCTGTCACGTCGGCCAGCCCTGGCACGAGGAGATGATGATCCTCGCCTGGAAACATCCAAACGTCTATCTCGAGACTTCGGCCCGGGGACCTCGCCAATGGCCGGAGTCGCTGGTCGATTTCGCGAAAGGCTGGGGACAGGACAAGGTCATCTGGGCCACCGACTACCCGTTGCTGGCGTTTGACCGCACCCTGACCGAACTCGAAGAGCTTGGTGTCAGCGACGAGGTGTACAGAAAACTGGTGCGCGACAACGTCGTTCGCGCGCTGCAGCTGGACATCTGAAGGTGACAACACAGGAAGTTCTCGATGAGATCGCTTACGTCGCATGGCACGACATCCGTATCATCGAAGAAAGCGTGGGAAAGGTCGCAGTCAGCCTTCCCGCGCGAGACGATTTGCTCAACTACATGGGTACGGGTCATGCAGGCGCTATCTTCACACTGGCGGAAACCGCGGCGGGCGTTGCCGCCGACAGCATAGCCCAGACTCTGGGGGCATTCATTCTGCTGCACCAGGCGACGGTGAAATACACACGCCGCGCGCAGGGTGAGCTGACCGCTACCGGAAAGGCAATCGATGCGACACTCGAGAATGCCCGTGCAGCATTCGCGCAGAATGGCCGCGCGGACCTCAGCATCGGGGCTGTTGTCCACGATGCGGAAGGTGAGCCCGTTTTCGAAGGCACCTTTGACTATGCATTGCGAGCGAGGAAATCATGACGGACAAACTGCAGACGAAAATCGACGACGGGGTGCTGACGATCACCCTCAATCGACCGGATCGGCTCAATGCCATCGACATAGAGATGTTGGACGCCATGGTCGACGCGCTGCAATCGGCGGTCACGGATGAAACCGTGGGCGCTGTGGTGCTGGCTGGCGCCGGACGGGTATTCTGCGCCGGCGCCGACATCGGCCAGATGATCGATCGAACACCTGCCGACTGGGAGCAGATCGTCGATCACTACCTCGATCCGGTGCGACTGATCGCAACGATGGAAAAGCCGGTGATCGCCCGCTGCCACGGGGACGTGGTAGGCGGCGGGCTGGGACTGTCACTCGCTTGTGATTTCAGAGTGGGCGCGGAAGATTCCAGGTACTCGGCACCATTTGTGAAGCTCGGGCTGGCCGGATGCGATATGTCGGCAGGTTATTTTCTACCTCGGTTGATCGGCATGGGCCGGGCGACGGATATGATGATGACGGCAAGATTTCTCGATGCCGAGGAGGCGTACCAGATCGGCCTTCTTTCCAGGCTTGTTCCAGAGTCCCAGCTCGACGATGCGGTCATGGAGCTTGCGCAGGGCTTTGCGTCCGGTCCAACGCGAGCGCTGGCGTTTACCAAAAACGCGATCCGGCGCTCGCTGGATCGAGACATGGAAAACGAATTCGACTACGAGATCTTTGCTCAGGTTCAATGTCTGCAGAGCGAAGTTCACCGTGAGCGCGTCGCCGCGTTCTTCTCGAAACGAAGCGGATAGGAGAGCAGCCATGACCGACCCGCTGATGAATCCGGAGCACACTCAGTTCCTCGACTCGGTGCGCGGCTTTGTCGATGCCGAGATCATCCCCAACGCCACCGCCTGGGACATTGAGGAGCGCTACCCTCAGGATCTGTTGCGAGAATTCGGACGTCTCGGGTGGCTCGGCGTCGCAGTGCCCGAACGCTATGGTGGCTCCGGCGGAGGATCGGTGCTTTATGCGCTGCTGTGTGCAGAACTGGCCCGTGGGTCTGCCGCCATCGCCTTGGGATTTTACGTCCACACCGCCCTCGCTGGTTCTGCGCTCGTGCACCTCGGCGACGATGCCCAGCGCAAACGGTGGTTGCCGGATGCCATGACCGGCAACAGGATTGGCTGCTGGGCATATGCGGAACCAAACGCCGGTGCCGATGTTTCGACGGTGGCGACCACGGCGACCCGCGACGGCGACCAATATGTGCTCAACGGCACGAAGATGTATATCACCAACGCTCCCTTTGCCGACTTCATGATCGTGGTCGCGAGAACCGATTCGAATCCAGGGCTCAAAGGGCTGTCCGTCTTCGTCGTCGATGCGGATACGCCCGGCGTGACGGTTGCGACGCCTCTGAAGAAGCTGGGCATGGGTGCATCCGAGATGGCAGAGATCGTCTTCGATGGATGTCGCATCCCGGCCGGTAACCGTCTCGGACCCGAAGAGGCGGGGTTTATTCGCGCCCTGAAGGTACTCACCCTCGGCCGCATTGCCAGCGCTGCATTCGGAGTGGGTTTGAGCCGCGCGGCGCTGCAGGAAAGCAAGCGCTACTGTGCTGAGCGAATCCAGTTTGGCGGCCCGCTCACAGACAACCAGTTCGTCAGATTCACCCTCGCGGACATGGCGACTCGACTCGAGGCGGCGTGGCAACTGACCCTGCATACGGCACGTCTCGCCGATGGCGGTTTTGCCCACGATCGAGAAGCATCCATGGCCAAATTGTTCGCTACCGAGACCGCAACCTGGGCCTGCGAGCGCACATTGCATTTGTGTGGGGCGCAAGGTTACATGAGAGAGAGCGCGGCTCAGCGGTTTTATCGGGATTGCAAGGTCCTGGAGATCGGAGAGGGCACCAGCGAGATACAGCGTGAAACCATTGCCCGACAGTTGGGCGTTTAAGTTGGTCGGATAAAGAGGAGTTCTGCATGGGTGTCGCCGAGCGACGTGAAAGGGAGCGGCGAGCGCGCAAAGAAGCGGTGCTGGATGCTGCTCGCGGTCTGTTGCTCGAAAAAGGTTTCCGCGGCACGACCACCAAGGAAATCGCCGGACTGTGCGAACTGTCAGAGGCAACCCTGTTTTTCTACTTCAAGAACAAGGACGAAATTCTGTTGTCGCTGCTGTTCGAGAGCATTCGGTTCTGGTCAGACGGCCTGCGAAAGCTCAAGGATTCCAAGCTCACGGCAGAGAAACGCCTGGATCAGATCTGGCGCTTTTACGAAAAGGTCAACGACGAACATCCCGAGTACTACGTGATCTTCGCCTACCTCGCACAACCCAACGCGTTGAACGGCGTCTCTCCCGAAGTCAAAGAAGAAGTCACAAAACGCTCCGGCGAAAACTTCCAGCGTCTGTCAGATCTCCTCGAAATCGTTACCGGTCAAGCGGACGGTCGACACCTGGCCGACACCTTCTGGTCGACCTTCCTGGGATTGATGATACTGAGAGAATCTCGAATCAATCTTGGTCATGAGGACATTCGCACCGGGTCGAAGGATCGGATGGCGGCGTTTGAAATCATGAAGAAAGGATTCCTGCACGCAATCGACGACCGGGACCGACCATGACAGACATGAAAGCCGCACGGCTGCATACCCCTGGCGAACCGTTGACCATCGAGTCGATACCGGTACCGAACCCCGAACCTCACGAGGTGATGGTCGAGATCGAGGCCTGTGGCTTGTGTGGCACGGACATTCACCTGGCGGTCGATGGTGACATTCCGGTTGAGCGCACGCCGATCACTCTCGGTCACGAAGCCGCCGGGGTGGTAGCGAGCGTTGGTGATGCGGTGGCGGGATACTCGGTCGGCGATCGCGTGGCGCTGTTTCCATCCGCGACCTGCGGGCACTGCCGATTCTGCATGAGCGGGCGCGAGTCTCTCTGCGAAAACTCCAAGGTCTACGGTATGTCGCGCGATGGTTCGCTGGCGCAGTTCGCGGTGGCGCCATCGTGGTCGCTGATACCGATTCCGGAAGCCGTGCCGTTCGAAATCGCCGCCATCATCACCGACGGCGTCTCCACACCATTTCATGCCCTGCGCACCCGCGGCGCGCTCATCGCCGGGGAATCCGTTGCCGTGGTCGGCTGCGGGGGCCTCGGCACCCACGCGATACTGCTGGCGCGCATGATGGGCGCGGGTTTTATAGTCGCGATCGACACTCAAGAGCAGGCGCGGGCGCGGGCGCTGGAACTGGGTGCGGATCTCGCAATCGACCCGGCTGCCGAACCACGAGTCGGCAGGTATATTCGTCAGCATCTGGGACGCGGGGTCGATCTGGCGCTGGAGTTCGTAGGGCGCGCCCAGACCGTTGGCGTCGCCTTGAGCGTTCTGGACAGCGGCGGACGGGCGGTGATAGTCGGTGTCGGGATGGAGCGGCCGGAACTCCCGGCACTGGTCAGCTTCGTCGGCCGCGAGCAATCCGTTTCCGGCTCGTTCGGTATGAACAAACGCGACATCGAAGATCTCTTCGCACTGGTCGCCGGAGGCAGGCTGAATCTCGATCGATCCATTTCGGGTCGGTATCCACTAGCCGGTATCAACGATGCGCTGGCGAGGCTCGCGAGCAAAGACACCGACGTGGTGCGCCTGGTCGTCAATCCCGGACGCTGACCCCTCCGGGCCCCACCCCGGTCGACGGCCTAATCGCCACTCAATTCGTCCACCGCCCGCAGAATATCCCCGGCTCCTTCCGGGTCGGGAATCTCTTCGATCCGCTCCGGAACATTGTCGTACTCCAGGTGCAGTGCCCGGCACATGGTGGCGTGCATTTCATACATGCAGGTGATGTAGGTGAGTTCTAGGATCTCCTCATCGGAGAGGTGCATCTTCAGGGCGTCGAACAACCCATCCGGTGTGCGTCCCCCGTCCAGCACCAGGCAATCGGCATAAGCGAGCACCAATCGTTCCACCTCATCGAAACAATCCGCCGCCTGCCAATGCGGAATGGCATTGATCTGTTCTTCGGTGAAACCGAGGTAGCGCATGGACTTGCAGTGCTGCGAGAAGACGAACTGGCTGCCACGGGCATAACCCGCCCGGGTCTGGCCGAGTTCACGGAGTTTGGCATCAAGCGAGCGTTTGGGGCTGCGATAGAAACGGAACCCCTCCACGCTGTGAGCAAAGCAATCCGGAACCAGCGCGAATACCGTCCACCAGTTACCCGGCGTACCGGTGTCGGTACCAGGCTCCGCAACCGGATCACGCTCACCAAACAGGTGGCTGTACATGCGCTGGATTTCCTCCGGCGCATCGTCTTTGCTGACCTGACGTAGTCTGGGCATCTGAGCCCCTCCTCGATTAGTTGCTTTCCGAGGATTATGAAGCTCTGTGACAGAGAACACTATTGCCGAATGGCTACATCGATTTTGCTAAGGCGGGGCTGAAGTTGGGCGTCAGCGGACGGCCCATGGCGTAGGAGTCCAACACGAATTCCCGAATGACCGACATGCTGCCATCCCCTTTGGACGCTCGGTCGCGCAGCAGTTCCTTGAGCATGCCGGCTTCGATTTCCGCTTCGAATTGCGACTCGTACGGTCCGACATCGACTCCTTCGCGAGTATGGAAAAACCACTTTCCATCACTCAGGAATACGCGATCGGAGCGAAACCAGGTTCTGGGTTTTTCATCGACTCGGGCTGCGTTCATAGCGTTGTGCCAGCTCTGTGACCAGGTGAGCAGTCTGCTGGCCACTCCAACCGAGGTCTGTAGCTGGAATGTTAACGGTTTGACACTTATTTGAGTTCCAAAATATCGTTTAACTCATTGTTTTTAATGACAATTTATTGGCCACTTGGAAAGATGCGTATGATGCGCGGCCTATGACCGATCCAGCCCCGCCTAGATCCGCCTTTCCCTGGTACCTGACCAGCGCCAGCCTGTGGATGGCTGGCATGAGCCTGCAGGGGTTTCTGTTCACCTGGCTGCTGGTTGGCACTCTGGAGATAGCGGCGGACCAGGTCGGTATCGCCCGTTCCCTGGCGGAATTTCCACCACTGGTGATCTTATTGCTGGGCGGGGTACTCGGTGACCGCTTCAACGGTAAGCGCTACCTCAGCACGATGCATGTATTGATGGCGCTGCCGCCGCTGTTGATCGCTTTCGTTGATCGGTCCGGTGGGCTGAACTACGCATGGGTGGTGGTTTTCGGGATGCTGATGGCCAGCATTCAGGCTCTGTCCGATCCCACCCGGCAATCGGTGCTGAGCCGGGTCTCACGACTGGACGTGCAGCGCTCGATCACCATCATGACCATTCTCACTTCTCTGGTCGGGCTCTCGGGCTTCTACCTCGGTGGCAATCTGGACAGCCTGGGTCTGTCCAATGTGCTGTTCATTCAGGCAGGTCTGTTCGCTCTTGGCCTGGTCGCCACTTCGAGATTCCCGGAACTGCCCATGCCGAAAGCGGCGAATTTTCGTGCCGGCCTCAGCACCGGCATGAAGGCGCTGTGGGCACTGCCATTGGTACGCAATGTCATCGGCCTCAACTTTCTCTCGAGCCTGTTCAACGCTGGCGCCTATATCGTGGCCATCCCCTACATCGTCAAAGAAATCTACCTGGGTGACGCCGCCTTCTTCGCCACCGTGATGATGGTATTCACCGCTGGCAGCATCGGCTCCAATGTTCTGCTGCTGACGGTCATGCCACTCAGGCATCCGGGCAGGCTGTTCCTGAGCATGCAACTGACCCGCGCCGTCATTCTGCTGATTCTCTGGTTGCAGCCCAACGTGTGGGTCTTCCATGGATTGATCTTCGCCTGGGGCCTGAACATGGGCGTCACGACCACCATGGTTCGTACCACGGTCCAGGAGCTGGCGCCGGTGGCGGTTCGGGCGCAGATTCTATCGGTGTTGTTGTTGAGCTTTTTACTGAGTTCACCCATCAGCTCGCTGCTGCTCGGTCAGCTGATCGCCATCACCTCACCCTTGGCTGCCTTGCTGCCAGGCGTCGTCATCTCGGTGGTCATATTCACGATCGGGATCAAATTCAGCGGCTTGTGGCAGTACCGCTATTCAGGCAAGCCGTTGTCGATGCCGGTCGATGGCGAACGAGCCCCTTCTCTGATGTAGTCGGCCACCAACCGCGGGTCCTGCATCGGCATGAAATGGGTCATCTCCGGCAGGTATACGTCGGTACCGTCAGGAAACTGTGCAGCGACCGCCTCCCAGGTAGGCGAAGTGGAGAAATCCATGACCGCATCCCGATCCGGATCCGGTCCTTTCGCCCGCAACACCACTACCGGCACGGTCACCTGGCGAATCTGCTCGTGGGCGTCGGTACTGGTGTTTCCCAGATAAATGGATGACTCCACCAATGGCGGGCAGGCGAGTTCGAATCTACCGGTGCCATCGGTTTTAGCCACAACACCATAGCGACAGTAGTCCTCAAGCACCAGATCGTCCCACACCGCAAAAGATCCGCGTTCTTTGAAGCGCTCATACATCTCGTGCCAGCTGGCAAAGTCGTTACGGCGCCTGGATACCGGATGATCTTCCGCGCCGTCGAAACCTCGATAGCGGTCGGCGGTGTAAGCGTCCGGTTCGAAGATCACCGGATCCACCAGCACCAGGTGTTTAAAAGCCCGAGGATGGCTTGCCGCCACATGCACCAGACAATGACCGCCCATGGAATGACCAACGCCAATGGCGTCGCCAAGCGACAGATGCTCGACCAGCTCACTGATATCAGCGGCGAAGCTGTTCCACACATAGGGCTCGACCCGATCACTGCGACCGTGACCGCGCATGTCAACCGCATAGACATGAAAACCGGTTCCGAGCGCGGCGATCGTCTGATCCCAGCAACGCGCATGGAATCCCGTGGCGTGCAGCAGCAACACC
>QIDL01000280.1 GCA_003228415.1 Gammaproteobacteria bacterium
CCAGGCCAGGTTACTCGATCAGGCGAACGCCGAACGACGTCGTGAAGAGCAGCGCTCCGATCGGCTGGAGACCACCTTCGATGAGAATGAAATTCGCATCGGTGACCTGCAGGAGCAGTTGGATCGTCGGCTCGGCTCGCTCAGGGAGCTGTTTGGCGTCCTGCAGCAGGTATCGGGGGATACCCGAGGTTTGTTCGAAGGTTCCATCATCACCGCACAGTATCCGAATCGAGGTGAATGGCTGGGTGCTTTCGCCAAGAAAATGGGTACTTCTTCACAGCTGGCCACCATCGATGAAATGGAAACATTGTGGTTCGAACTGCAGCGCGAAATGACTGAATCCGGCAAGGTTGTGCGGTTCCCGGGTACGGTGATCAAGCTCAATGGCGAAACGCTGCAGACCGATATCGTTCGTGTCGGATCCTATGCGCTGATCGCCGAAGGCGAATACGTGCAATTCGAGCCCGGCGACGAAGGCGTCATGGTAGAGCTGCCTCGTCAACCCTCGGCAAGATTCACCAGTAGTGCAGAAGAATTGCAGAGCGCGTCGGAAGGCGAAATCGTGGAGTTCGGTATTGATCCGACCCGCGGTTCCCTGCTGGCGATGCTCATTCAGGCCGCCACCTGGGGCGATCGAGTCGGCACGATGTTCGGCGGCATATCCAAGGGCGAATGCTGGCTGCCCTGGTGTGATGGACAAGGGGGTACCCCCGGTTCGGTCATCATCCTGGTGGGTATCGTCGGCGTGCTGCTGGCGGTAGAGCGCCTCATCACACTGTCTCTGATGGGTGCCAAAGTGGCTTCCCAGAAGAAAAATGATGTTGCCAGCGAGGACAATCCGCTGGGTCGTGTGCTCAAGGTCTACGATGACAACCGGGAGGTGGATGTCGAGACTCTGGAGCTGAAGCTCTCGGAGGCAATACTGGGTGAGCAGCCGAAGATAACAAGGAATATCACCTTGATCCAGGTGATTTCCGTGGTAGCGCCGCTGCTGGGTCTACTCGGTACTGTTATCGGTATGATCACTACCTTCCAGGCAATTACGCTGTTTGGCGCGGGCGATCCAAAGACCATGGCCGGTGGTATTTCCCAGGCCCTGGTGACCACCGTGCTCGGCCTGGTGGTGGCAATCCCCACCACGTTACTGCACTCGATCGTGGCCTCGCGAAGTCGCTCAATTATTCATGTGCTTGAAGAACAGAGTGCTGGCATTATCGCTGACCATGCCGAACACGCGGGCCGGCCGCTGGAGTGAAATGACCGATGTTCTATGATTCATATTTGGCGATCGTTCAGTTCATCGAGCTTGGTGGCGATGTGTTGTATCCCATCGCCGCGCTCACTTTCCTGATGTGGACGCTGATCTTCGAGCGTTTGTGGTACTTCCAGGCAGAACACAAGAATATCATTCGCGATGCCACTGAACAGTGGGAAGGCCGTGTGGAGCGCCGCTCCTGGAGTGCGCACCAGGTCAAGGAGCGTCTGGTCTCGGAGTCCGCAGACCGAATCACCGGCAGCCTGCCGTTGATTCAGACCTGTGTGGCATTATGTCCGCTACTGGGGTTGTTGGGCACGGTAACCGGTATGATCAGCGTGTTCGATGCGATGGCGACCATGGGCGGTAACGCCCGCTCGATGGCGGCTGGCGTATCGCAGGCAACGATACCGACGATGTCGGGGATGATCGCGGCGCTGTCCGGTGTGTTGGGCAGTACCCTGATCAAGCGCAAGGTGGATACCGAAATTGGTTTGTTCGAAGATCATCTGACCTTCGACCACTGAGGAGAGACGTATGGCTCGTAGGGCGAGTCGAATTTCGCGGTCTGACGATGATTCCGATATCAACCTCACACCGATGCTGGACGTTGTGTTCATCATGCTGATCTTTTTCATCGTGACGGCCACCTTCATCAAGCAGTCCGGCATCGACGTGATTCGTCCGGAAGCGCGTACCGCGGAACAGAAGCCAACGGTCAGCTTGCTCGTGGCCATCGGCGAGAACGGAGATATCTGGATCGACAAACAGAAGGTCGACGTGACGGCGGTTCGAGCCCACATCGAGCGGTTGCACGCCGAGAACCCCAAGGGGGGCCTGGTTATCCAGGCAGATAGAGGTGCTAAATCGGAAAAGCTGATGGCGGTGCTGAGTGCTGCGCGCGCTGCAGGATTGACCGAAGTGGCCATTGCCACTGACTCGTAGGAGGTTTCGCTATGGCAGTCAGATATCTTTTTGGAGTGGTGCTGGGTCTGGTCACCACGTTCTTACTGTTCATGATCATGCAGTCGGTGATTTCGAGTGATCGGAATCCCTTCACCGAGGGCTTCAAGGGCAGGCTGGTCGACATCGTTCGTCTCGACGAAGATCAGGAAATCGAGATCAAGAAACGTAAGCCGCCCAAACCTCCGCCCCCGGACGAGCCTCCGCCGGACATGCCGAAACCCGACTTCGACAACAGCAGTATCTCCCAGGGTGTGGATATCGGTGCGGTGGATGTCAACGTCGATCTCAACGTCGGTGCCATTGGTGGATTCAGCTCCGATGGTGACTATCTGCCTATTGTGAAGGTCGCACCCGTGTACCCGCGCAGGGCGCAAACCCGTGGCATCGAAGGCTATGTGTTGCTGGAGTTCATCGTTACCGCCACCGGTGCGGTTTCCAACCCGGTAGTGATCGAATCTCAGCCCGTTGGCATATTCGACCGTGCGGCGATCAACGCAGCTCTCAAATTCAAATATAAGCCGAAAGTCGTGAACGGTGAAGCCATCGCTGTGGCCGGCGTAAAAAACCGTATCACATTCGAGCTACAGGATTAGCCAGGGGGAGGTTACGCGACTATGAAACCGTTGATAACCAGAAGTTGTCTTGCTATCGGTCTTGCAGTGATGATCGTAGCCACAGGGCCGTTCAGCGCCGAAATGGGGGTGACGGGTGTCCAGTTAGCCGCCGCCGAGAAGGAGAAGCCACAAAAAACCCGCCGTGTCCCGACCATGAGCGAGCAGACCTACAAAAAACTGTCCCAGGCTCAGGAATTCATGGATCTGAAGGAATATCGATCCGCGATGAACGTCCTGGACATCATGCTGCAGCGTAGCCGGCGTCTGAACGGCAACGAGATCGGGCAGGTGAACAACATGCGTGGTTTCGTGTATTTCTCGGAGGAGAAATACGAGAAGGCCATCGAAGCGTACGAACTGGTTGTTGGTCAAGGCGAGGACATCCCCGAAGGGCTGGAGACGACCACACTGTACACCCTGGCGCAATTGAGTTTCGTTACCGAGCGCTATCGGGATGCGTTGCGATACATGGAGACCTGGATCTCTAAAGCAAACAATCCAGGGGCCGATCCACACATCTTCATGGGTCAGGTTTACTACCAGATGAAGGACTATACGGCTGCCATCAAGCAGATCGAAAAAGGCATCGGGATCGCTCAGGAGCGGTCTCTCACCGTCAAAGAAAACTGGTGGGGGCTGCTCAACTATCTCTACTTCGAAAAGGAGAACTGGGACAAAGTGCTGGAGATACTGGAAATCCTCGTCCACGATTTTCCGAAACGCGAATACTGGATCCGTCTGGCGGGAATTCATGGTCAGGAAGGCCACGAGAAAGAACAGGTTAACGCCATGCAGGCCGCTTACACGGCAGGATTTCTGGATCGAGAACGAGACCTGATAAATTTCGCCGGTCTGCTGATGCAGGAACAGGTGCCTTTCCGTGCAGCGGTTGTACTGGAAAAGGGATTTGAAGATGACCAGATCGAACGCAGTGCAAAAAATCTGCAGAGCCTTGGCCAGGCCTGGCAGCTCGCTCAGGAAACCGACAATGCCATTCCGGCATTCGAGGAAGCGGCCGGCCTTTCGGATGATGGCCGTATCTTTGAGCGATTGGCTCAACTCTACCTCGACGATGATCAGTTCGAGCCCTGTGTGGAGGCATCTGATGGCGCCCTGGACAAAGGCGGTTTACGCTCTATCCCACAGGCGCACATTGTAAAAGGCATGTGCCAGTACAACGCTGCCCAGAGCAAGATTTCCAATCTGAATCGTGCGCGCAAGTCTTTTGTTTCCTGCAGAAACGAAGCGCGAAAAGACGAAGACGACGACAACAATCAACGCATCTGCCAGCAATGGATTACCTATCTGGATCGAGAATCTGCCCGGCTGACCCAGCTGCAGGCATCTTTGTAGAACGCTGTCGCAACGCCATGGCGCCTCTCCGTGATCACGGAGGCGATCACCGAAGCGTGTAGTATGTCCAGATGTTTACCGGAATCGTGCAGGGACTCTGTCCCGTCGAAAGCGTCTCAGACGAAACCAATCTGCGCCGGCTCACCGTCCAGACAGGCGACCTGGCCGCCGGTGTGGCGCTCGGTGCATCGGTCGCCATCAACGGTACCTGCCTGACCGTCACCGCCACCTCAGACGATGGTGCTCTGAGTTTCGACATCATCAAGGAAACACTGACCCTGACGAATCTCGGCCAACTCGAGCGCGGCGATCTGGTCAATGTGGAGCGTTCGTTTCGCGTTGGTGATGAGGTTGGGGGCCATATCCTCTCGGGGCACATTGCCAATCAGGTGACCGTGACCGAAGTGAAACAGGCAGACAATCTACGCGAACTGACACTTTCCGTGCCTGGACGGTGGATGAAGTATCTTCAGCAGAAGGGATTCGTCGCATTGGATGGCGCCAGCCTCACCCTGGCCACAGTCGATTACGATGCCGAAAACATTCGCATCAGTCTGATTCCCGAAACCATCGAACGAACGACGCTCGGCCGGGTGGTAGAGGGAGACAGGATCAACCTGGAAATAGATTCGCAGACTCAAGCAGTGGTGGAAACGGTGGAGCGTCTGGTTCAGACGCCGGAACTACTCGCGCGATTAGCGATCAACGCAGACCTGGGGGATTAACGGCCGTATACCCAAAAACAATCTCTTCTAGTTGGAAGGTGTCGGATGCCGATGCATTTGCCGCAAGTTCCCGATGACCGCCTGCAATGCCCGGTCGAAAACCTGTGATTCCTCGAGAATGGTGAGCGTCTTTCGCTTCAGTTCTACCGCCAGGCCGCGCCGGCTTCTTTCCGCTACTTTCATGCCGCGCCGATTGACGAAGATGTAGCGGCCACCTGGTTCGATGATGGTAGACAATTTGCAGCGCAGTAACTCATTTCCGACCTGCCGCAGTTCGACCCAGCTGCCTTCTCTGAGCTTTCCGACTTGTTCGATGTATTCCGCTTCAACGTTTATCGTTCCCTCGATGTCGAGTCGCTCGCCTGGCACGGTCAGCACGATCTCATCCATGATCTGGTAGGATTCGTCGACCACCGGTACCTCATCCTCTTCCAGATAAGCCCGATCGTTGCTCGAGATGTTCTGCAGATGTTTCTCGATATTCACCATCTGCCGGGCAGCTTCGGTGTCCGGTAACTGTATCTCGGACATGCCGAGCTTGAGGTTTTCCAACAGTTCAGGCAGCTTCGAATCGCGCTGTTCGATGTCCTGCAGATCGTCCAGAGGTTGCAGGCACCAGAGGAGGTCATCTAGCGTCTGGGATTGGCGCTGCCATGCAGGCGATCGTTCGCCGTCTGTGACACAGGCATAAACGAGAACCTTGGACCAGGTATCACTGACAAAACGGCCAATCTCCGCGGGCAGACGCATGCCGCTGGCCTTTTGATTGATGAGCTTCTGCACGGTTAGTTTCGCCTTTATCGTACGCGCTCGGCCTTTCTCGTTGTCTTTGACCCGCTGTTCGACCTGTTCGCGTTTCTTCGCGTCGTTACCCACGAATGCACGCAGATCTCTCGTCAGTTCCTCAAAAATTGAAGCGTCGTTCTTGAAGCCGTTCATGAGTCGCAGAACGATGGATTCAATCTTGTTGTACAGCGCATCCCGCTTCAGTTCCTGGGCATTGCTCCAGCCGATACCGGCGGACGAAAGCTCATTGAGCAACTGCCGGGCCGGGTGACCGCTCCTTTGGAAGAACGTGCGATCCATGATCGCCAGCTTGACGATCGGTAACTGCAGGCGACCGATCAGGGCTTTCATTGGTATAGCCAGATTGCGGTCATTCAATATGTAGTCGAACAACATGCCGACAAAATTGACCACGTCATCTTCTGCCTGGCTGAGACGCGATTCTTTGTCGTCTGTACCAGCCGAGACACCGCCGATCACCAGCTCTCGTAGATCCAGTACCGCGGGAATCGATTCGATATCGATTGGGGCGGTGAGTTCGCTCTGCGCATCGGATAGTGCGGCGAGCACATCGGCAGTGCTGAGCGCGGAGACCCGCCTGCCGGTAGAGGATGGACCAGCTCCGCGACGACCACCACCCGGAACGGCATTCCGCGTTGCCGCAAGCAACTCCTGGATCACTCCGAAGCTTGCACCGCCGAGATGACTCGATCCGACGCCATGATCGGCGCCAGCGCCCGTCGATCCGGGGTGGAATTCATTTCGGTCGTCTGCATGAGAATCCGCGGTAGGTCGATGAGGTTCACGGCCGGCACGCATGACCTTTTTGAGATCCGTCAACACACCAGCTTCTGCGAGCAACTGGTTGGCTTCGGTATAAACACTGGCCAGATGTTCCATGACGAAGCGCTCGAAAAGCTTCAGCAGAATGATGCGCACCTTGATGTCGATTTCCGCGCACTCCAGCGAGGTGACGAAGGCGTGGCTGAGACGTTCGGGACCCAGCGGGTTCATCCGCTCGGTAATGGTCTGTTTCTTGGCCAGGTGATCGACTCGCTTGGTCAACTGCATCACCAGCAACGAGTGCTGACTGGTTACCTTCGATACGATTCCCGCTACCGCAACGGAGATCTCGAGGTCGTCATTGGCGACCATTGAAATATCGTCTGCGGCCGTCGATTCGAATTTCCCGTTTTCTTCGGGTTGCTGTTCGTCGAATATCAGTTCGAAGCCGTGATGCACTTCCTGGATGAATGTTTTGGCGATATTGGTTCGCTGCAGGCGTAGTTCGCGCATGGATTCGAAGTAGAGGTGCTGATCGGAATCACTGCGTGAACGGTCGGCCATTTCGAAGAGTGAGTCGTCGATGTTGTTGAACAGACTTTCGAACAGATCGGCCAGTTGTTTTTTCGCGTGTTGTCGTACCGTGTGAAGAATAGGCGGCAACGGCGACTTCTTTCTCGACGCGCTCGCTAGTGATACGACTTTAGGTTGGCTCACCGCCACACGATTCCTTCACTGTTAAGCGGGGATTACAGCACGTTGCGGGACCCAGGGCCGCGACTCGGGCGTGGTTGTTATGGTGATGTAAGTCACAGTTTGCACGCGATGGCGTCGCCTGCAGAGGTATGGCCGAGTAGATGGTGGTTATGAGGACTGGTTAACGGGCGTACCCGTTAGCCTAACGGGCGTACCCGTTGGTTCAACGCGCGAACGCATTGGCGTGGTAGTCACGCCAGTCGACAATATCGGTGGCTGCACCAGACTTGAGCTGGACGCCTATCAACCATTCTTCCTGGTCTTTGGCATTGAACACACCGGTAGCACGGCTCCAGCGTACCTCTCCTGCGAGGAAGAACTTTCCAGGTCTGTTTGATACGTCTACCCAGAGATCAAGCAGGGCACCCGCCGGCACTGGTGCGCTGGCTCGAAACTGTATGCCCCCCACCGACAGATTGACGGCGGTGCAGGAAAGAGTGGTGCCTACCAGATCCGGTTCCTCGGCCGACAGCACCACCTGGCTGAACAGTCGATCATCGCTTTCCAATCGCGGATGGAGCCGCTGGTCGTGAGTTGCGGCACGCGCAGCGGACAGTTCGATGATGTTGTCTGATGCCATCACGCCTCCCTAGCGGCAGTTCTCAATATCCAGACACCTTTTCACAGGTACCTTCCGTGAGGATTCTAACAAGCAATCCTAACAAGCCATTCTAACAAGCCATCCTAACAAGCATAGTGCCAGAATCGTGCCAGGCTGTTGTTAGTATCATATATCGAAATAAATATCATTAATTAACAATGGGTTAAACTATATTTCTCATGTTAAATCAATTATCTATTCGATCTCATCAGACCGCTCGTGCAACATCATAAATGCCTTTGTCTGTCACCCCATGTGACGCAATGCGCTATACTGGCCTTTGTGATCAATAGAGTTCCCTTTGTCGATAAGATCCGCCAGGGTTGGGAAGTTCGGCAAAGCCTGCTCTGTGTGGGTCTGGATCCAGATCTCAAACGACTTCCTGAACGCTACTCCGAGCGTGTCAATCGTAAGGATGAGGGACTCCTCACCTTCTGTCATGACATTGTCGACGCCACCGCAGATCGAGTCTGTGCTTTCAAGCCCCAGGTGGCCTACTTCGCGGCTCGCGGTCTCGAATCTCAACTGGCCGACCTGATCGCCTATGTTCATCAGCACCATGCGGATGTGCCGGTCATTCTGGATGCAAAGCGCGGTGACATCGGTGATACGGCAAAGCTTTATGCAATCGAGGCGTTCGAACGCTACGATGCCGACGCGGTTACGGTCAATCCCTATCTGGGCGCGGAAAGCATCAGCCCCTATCTCGATTATCCGGACCGGGGCGTCATCGTGCTGTGTCGCACCAGCAATCCCGGCAGCGCCTGGTTACAGCAATACCCGGAGCAGGGGGAGCCCGTCTATCTTCGTGTCGCGCGTGCGGCCGCGGAGTGGAACGGCAATGGCAACGTCATGCTGGTTGCGGGTGCTACCTACCCGGAGCAACTCGGAGCAATACGGCGGCTGGTGGGAGACATGCCGCTGCTGGTGCCAGGTGTGGGGACCCAGGGCGGCGATCTGGAAGCTGTGCTGAGAGCCGGAGTCGACAGTCGAGGACAAGGTCTGATCATCAACGCGTCGAGATCGGTACTCTACGCAGACCCGGACAGTCCGGCCCAGGGTGCGGCCAGCGCCGCAGAGGCACTTCGGGTTGAAATCAACCGGCTATTAGCTGAAATCTGCCCACAGCGGGCATCGGTCTGACGGCTTTTCCAGGTCGCCAGTTTCATGCTCGGTGCCCCGGTTCCCGCGTCGCACCGCCGGTGATCGGCGCCTCAGGATCAAGCCGAGGCGTGGGCCTCGCTACGGCGCTCACCGGAATCCCGACTTGCGGCCAACATCCGGCATACTGTGTAAAGTACGCCGTCAGCGCAACCGGATATAGTTGTTAAGGCTCCCCGGACAAATTCTCCAACACACATTAAGAATATTATTCATCTCATTGTTTTATAACAACTAAATAAAGAAAACATTGGCTTACATGTTAGTGATGGAGGTGCTGGATAGGCTGCCTACAATAAGATGCCTTCCAAGCAGTGTCTCGGAAAGGCTCGACAGCGATCGATGACCGGCCGCGAGAATTAGCTGGCTTCAACTCCACGATGGGGTGATGACGGTCAGCAGGTGTGCGAAATTTCGCGAATCGTTCACCGTGAACAGGGAGATCAGGGGTTGACCCCCGAGGCGGTTATCTTTCGATATCTTGAAGCGGCGAACCGGCAACCCATGTCGGTAGAGTCCTTCGTTCGCGTTTTGAGCGCCGATGCCGATCTTCTCGGTCGATGGCTCAATTTGTTGAATGTTGCCGCCGACCCAGGCGATCTCAGCACTGCGATCAAAACTCTGTCCTCCGAACGGCTCCACAACCTTGCCCAGGCCCAGGCATGGGCAGTACTCCCGGTTGCAGGCAGCGCGCGGCTCGGACTCGATCAGTGGCAGGCGGTGTTGCGTTCCGCCTTCCTGGCCGAAGTGCTTGCAGAGCAACTCGGTTTCGAAGACCCGGTACGGGTGCGCTGGCAGATCCTGCTGGCCGTTTCCGGCGTGAGCTTGTCCAACGATCGTTATCTGATGGAGCTCAGCGCATTTCGAGGTGTGCGGCCCGAACTGTTGAATGACGCCAGCGCGCTCATCAAAATATTCGGCGTGGTGGATGCGTTCGAGGTGCTCGATGAGTACGAGGCTGCGCAGCTGGCTCAAAGTCTGCTGGACGTGGACGCGGAAAATTTCTCGGAACTCGTGGAGTGGGCGGGGACCCGCTCAGCCGACCTGGTGCGGTCGCTCGGCCTCTCCGAGGACAGGGAGGCCGACTGGTCGAATCGACTATGGGTTCAGCAGCAGGTTGCCATGCTCTCCGAGTTGCTGAATGTGGCGGAATCGCTGGAGGATATTCAATCCGCCCATGAATTGATCGCTCGCAGCCTGTTTCGCCAGGTGCCGTACCTGCTGGTCGAGAGCGGACCGGGGCGGTACCGGGCGACATTGGATAAGGACGTGGAAATTCACATCGAGTCCGATTCCAGCCACATCGCCAGAGCCATTCGCGAAGGCGAAACTCAATTGCTCACCGATCAGACCGATCTATCGGTGGGAGATCGACAGCTATTGCGGCGTATGAATACAGAAGAGGCATTGTGCATTCCCATGCGGCACGGTGACCAGAATCTCGGAGCGTTGCTCGTGACTGTGGATGAGGATGTGGATCTTGAGTTCGCGCTGACGCTCTACACCGCCGCGCTTGCCCAGAGTCTGGCTAACCTCGATGTCGATAGCCGAGGTGAGCTCGAACTGCTCAAACGCTACCGTCAGCGTGAAGAGAAGCGCCTCAGGGAACTGGTCCAT
>QIDL01000506.1 GCA_003228415.1 Gammaproteobacteria bacterium
GATGCAGCGGCGCAGATCGGGCAGTGGTTTTCTATCAGCAGCCAGCCATCCCGGGTCTTATCCAACTCCGCCATATAACCTTCCGCGTTGCGCAGATGAACGAGCCGCTTCAGTCGGCCGGATAACGACCTCAGAGCCCCGATCGATTGCAGATAGCGCTGCTCATTGTCTCGATAGCGATCGGCAATCACCCGGTCGAGCGCCTCGCCTCCCAATGTCTTTTCTATCGATTGGAGGATACGCACCGTCAGCTCACTATGCGTGTCGGGAAAATTCCTCTGCGCCAGTTCGCCGAGACGCCAGCTCTGGGCAGGTCGCCCGACACCGCGCGTGTGCCTGGCAGACTCCACCGAATTACCAAGGGATTTCAAGTGTTGACGAGTGGCTGGCACACTGATGTCGAGTGCCTCGGCAAGCACTTTCGTCGTCATCGCACCCCGTGTTTTCAACAACAGCAGCAACCGGTCTTTGGTCCGTTGGTTTGGCTCATCCGCTGCTTTGTGATCAGTGGCAATCAGTTCAACCATCGAGCCCCCATGCTTCTGAAACGAATTTGTTTTATAACATATTTGTTTAAAAATTAACTGGACAGTCGATCAATAAAGAAATATAAATATTACTAAATAGAGGAGGCGGATCATGATCCGACTGCCACACGCCAATCTTTCTGCGCACGACCCCGACGGCAACGATCGGGAATTTGTGCAGTATCTGGTGGATGACCCTGTGCAACGCAACGACTACAGCAGATGAGCGTCCTGCCGGAGCAATTGCACGCCGCCGTGACCAGCCACTCCGCTACATTCAGTCCGTTGTATGCCGGTTACCTGAGCGACCATGGACCCATGGCGGCGCTGGCATTGTACGGATTGACCGAAGACGCGAACCAGGCAACCGCCTACCTGACAGACTACCAGCAGCGCCTGCATCCTCTGGATACCGCGCCGGACGCCTACCGCGTCCACCTGAGCCACTATCGGGATGCGGTGAGTGAACGCGGTGCCCGGGCGGTCCTTGCCGATAAACTACCAGCGCTGATTTCCGGCTGGGTAAAGGATGCCTACCATCCGCTCATCCGAATCGCCTATGGCTGCGAATTCGCTGTCGACGCGGAGGTGGCGGCGGGGCTCGCGTATCTGCACTGGTGCGGTCCAGATCCGATCATGCAGTCCCTCGGTGAATCTGCGATCGTCAACGGCTCAATCAACGCGCTGTTCACACAGATGGCCGACTGCGCGGTGGGCATCAGCCCAACACGCAACTTCAATCAATGCCTGGAGATGGTGCTGGCGCAACCGGCTTTCAGGACCGCCGCGGCAACGGTACCGGATCAACTGCGCACCTTCAGTGATACGGCTCTGCAGGTATTTGCCAGTACCCACGACTTTTTCGCTCTGCATCTCGTCACCGGAGCACATGCCTTCCGCGTGCTCCAGCCATTCACCGGAGCGCACGGAGATCTGCTATTTGGTCTCGGACTGCTTGCGGGATACGCCGCGGTCGGGGCGCCAGACTATGACGATCGAGCAGCAATCGAGACCACAGTTCCCAGCGACTGGCTGCCCGCAATCGGTACCGACGAGCACGACATCAAACTGGCATACAGCGCGAGCCGCCAGGCGCAGTACTTCTCGGACAGTCGCTACGTCGCTGCGGCAATCGGCTATCTGGGTCGTTGACGCCAACACTCGCAACATGGACCGGCCTATTGACCGGCCGCCTGGTAGTAACGAGCCGCCAGGTCGGTATTTCCTTCGGCTTCGGCAATCTTGCCGAGTTCCAGGTAGGCAACGGTAGTAGGCAACAACTCGACCGAAGCATTCAGGTCCACTTTTGCCCTTGCCCGCTGACCTTGTTCGGTCAGCGCCAGCCCTCTACCGAGATAGTAAGCATAGTATTTGTCGTTGCGGTCTATGGCACGGTTGTAGTTGATGATGGCATCGTCGAAACGCTTCTGTCGAAAGCGGATGTCCCCTCGCAATGCGTGAAATGACGGTTCGGCACTCTGCCTGGACAGTGCACTCTGGATGAGGCTGAGTGCCCGATCATCATCGCCGTCCAGCATGGCCTGCCTTGCCGCATCATGATCTTTGTACGCCTGGGCATCGGTTCTCAGCTGCCGGGTCGCCGCTTGAAAGCGTTCCGAGCCATAGTCTCCGCCGGTGTATCCCTCCGAGCGCAGCGTTTCCACCAGACCGCGGTTGTTGCTGACCCGCTCAGCTGATGGCGGGTGGCTGGCAAACAATCCTTCGACCCAACTGGACTCGGCGCCTTGAGACAACTTGAGAAAAGTTTCCTGCAACGTGACTGCCGCATAGGGGTCGTAGCCGGCCTGAGCAAGCATCCGGGTGCCGTAATAGTCCGACTCCCGTTCCGCATCACGGCCATACTTCTGGTTGACGAGGTTCGCGGCTATCGATGCACCCTGCACCACGGTATCACCCACCATGGTGCCCTGGGTACCGATTGCCGTGGCTGCCACGGCGCCTTGCATCAACAGGCTGCGCTCCATCTGCTTGGCACCATGGCGAGCCGCCGCGTGCACGACCTCATGGCCCAGCACGGCTGCGAGTTCTGCTTCGTTGCGCAGTTCGACCAGTAATCCGCGGTTGATGGCCAGTTTTCCGCCGGGCAGCGCCCAGGCGTTGGGTACCGAGTTGTTGAGCACCACGAATTCGTAGGGCAACGCGATGTTGCTAAATTTAGCAACGTTATTGCCTATTTGAGTCACATAGTCACTCAATTCTGGATCGACAATATACTCACCACCCTGCGTCTGTTGGGAGGGACCGTATTGTTGCTCACCGATAGCGATCTCTTGCGCTGTGCTGACAAACCCGAATTCACTTTCACCGGTTACGGGATTCGTCACACATCCCGATATCCACAATATAGATAATAAAAACAACAGGTTATGGCTATATCCAGGCATCCTAAGCTGACTCATTACTAGCTCCTCAGCAGCAATTCGACCATTTCAGGTCGCTCCGATTCGGGCTCACATGGTACCCAAATTCGAGCTCCGGATTGCACCGTTCAGAAGCGCCTGTTCAGCGATCTGCTTATCCATATTCTTTCCACTATCAATTCGCCCTCTCTCCACCGTCACTGCCTACCATGGAGGCCGTGTTGTTATAGAGCGTCATCGGTGGAACCCGTGGATGGTGGAACTGCCGAACGAGGTGAAGGTAATAGATGTCAACCAACGGTAATGTGATCGCGAGTGCGATGAAGGTCGCCGAAGAGTCCAGTCCAGAGTTTGCTGGAGAACCCGGCGAAGTTCATCTATCGAGAAGCGAAAGCGCACTTCTCCTCAGTGCTTTCTTCACACTTGCCGTCAGCATGATCTCGTTTACAACCTTGTGACGCATTACTAACAGACGACTCTCCATAGACCTTGTGATGACCAAATGGCCAACCCCGCGAAAGCGGGGTTTTTTTTGGCATAGCGGCGGCGTCCGTGTGAGAGGTTCCCTAAAAGGATTCCCTGGGGTTAAATGCGTGCTCGACAATCAACGAGACGACAATGAAGTATCTCCACACCATGGTTCGCGTTACCGATATTGATAAATCTTTAGCGTTCTACCAGGCGCTGGGGTTGAGCGAACTGCGGCGCTTCGAAAACGAAACGGGACGCTTTACGCTGGTATTCCTGGCGGCGCCGGGAGATGAAGACGCCCAGGTCGAACTCACCTACAACTGGGACCCGGAAGACCTGGACGGCGGACGCAATTTCGGCCACCTCGCTTATGCGGTAGACGATATCTATGGACTTTGTCAGCGTCTGATGGACGCGGGGATCACCATCAACAGACCACCGAGAGACGGCCGCATGGCCTTCGTTCGTTCGCCAGATGGTGTTTCGGTGGAACTGCTACAGAAAGGTGAGGCGCTTCCGGCTACCGAACCCTGGTCTGAACTGCCAAACGTGGGGGAATGGTAGGCAGAGGAACTCAGGCAACAGGACGCTCCCGTTCGCCTTTTGCTGGTAGCCCTTTTCCTGGTACCTCTTTTCCTGGTACCGCCGCTGCACGCTCCCTACAATGGCGTCTCAATGACTTGAGGGAGCAATCCCATGAAATTTTATAACTCGATAGGACCCAACCCACAGGTGGTGCGCATGTTTGCTGTGGAACGCGGGGTCGAGCTCGACTCGACGGAAATCGATCTCATGAGCGGGGAAAATCGCCAGGGTCCCTACCTGGAGAAAAATCCGGCTGGACAGCTACCGTGTCTACAACTCGACAGCGGCGATCACATTGCCGAGGTGACAGCCATCTGCGAATACCTGGACGAAACCAATCCAGGAGATTCGCTCATTGGCGCGACCGCCGAAGAAAAGGCGAATACGCGCATGTGGACCCGCCGGGTCGATCTGAATATCTGCGAACCTCTGGCAAACGGCTTTCGCTTCTCCGAGGGTATCGATCTGTTCAAGGATCGGATGGTGGTACGGCCTGAGGCCGCCGACGGGCTCAAGGCAATCGCCCAGGACCGGCTCAACTGGTTGGATAAACAGATCGAAGGTCGCGACTTCATTGCAGGAGACAAGTTGTCAATGGCCGATGTGCTGCTGTTCTGCTTTCTGGCCTTCGGTTCCAGCGTCGGTCAGCCGTTGAACCCCGATAACAAGAATGTTTCGGCCTGGTTCGAACGTATGCAGGCTCGACCAAGCGCCTCGGCCTGAACAGCTCGGACTGAACAGCTCGGACTGAACAGATAGACCGACGGCTATTTGCTGTCTCTACAGATGGAAACCATCTTTACATGATCTAGATCCAATAATTGAGTTGTGTTACTTTTAGTAGCAGTACCAGGGACTGGTCAATCCAGGTGTTCCAATCCGCAAAGCTCACTTCGCGAGGACACATATGCGCGCAACTTACATTACAGCCATTCTCATTGCGGTGGCGATTTTAGGCTGGTTGTTTTCGGGTCAACTCAACGATGGCGGCCCGACCCGGCACCCGACGCTGGCTGAGCAAAATCGCCTGAATGACGCACGGCAACAGGATCTGACACCCACGCGAGTCAGAGCGCGCATCATCAACGCTTCCCGACAGGTGCAGCAGGTGGTGCTCCGGGGTAGAACGGAAAATAAGCGCACTGTCACCGTAAAGGCCGAGACCACAGGACGCATTATCGACCGACCGGTCGAGCGCGGCACAGCGGTGAAAAAGGGTGACCTTTTGTGCCAGATCTCAATGGAAGACCGCTATGCGGGATTGACCGAATCACGCGATAGTCTGAGTCAGGCCCGCATCGAGTACCAGGGCAGCTTGAAGCTCGAAGAAAAAGGCTATCAATCGGCGACCGTCATCGCTCAGGCAAAATCCCGGCTGGCCGCCGCCCAGGCCGAGCTCACCCGTGCCGAGCTGGAAATCCAACGCACCTACGTGCGCGCACCCTTTGCCGGGGTGGTTGAAGAACTACAATCTGAAATCGGTGACTACGTGATTCCAGGAACGGATTGCGTCACCGTGGTGGATCTGAACCCCATGTTGCTGGTCGGGCGCGTCGCCGAAAAAGACGTTCAACTCCTGAAGCTGGATCAGCAGGTCACCGGCATCATGAGCGACGGGGACTCTGTCAGCGGACCCATTTCTTTCATCGGCCAGCAGAGCGACTCGGCTACTCGCACATACGCCGTGGAAATCCAGGTGCCCAACCCGGATTACCGGCTGCGCTCGGGATTGACTACCGAGATCCGCATCCCGGTGGCGGAAGTTATGGCGCAGAAGATCAGCCCGGCACTTTTTGCGCTGGATGACAGCGGCACTATCGGCGTCCGCATCGTCAACGAAGATGGTGCAGTGGAATTCCACCATGTCCGCATCGTCCGTGACGAACCCGACGGGGTCTGGGTATCGGGATTGCCGGATGTCGCAACTCTCATCACCGTTGGCCAGGAACTGGTGGTACCCGGTGAGATCGTGGAAGTTGATTTCGAAGCCGTGGACGAGATGCCGGCTTCTACGATGGAGCCCGGCGAGCCGGATTCCGTAAGCAATCCGGATCATGGCGCCACAGCACCCGCCACCGCTTCCCAATTCACCTCAGGATCCGCCACCAAGCTCGCCGCCTCCCCATGAACAGTGTAATAGACGCGGCGATCAACCGCAGCCGAACCACCATGCTGGTGATGCTCATGGTGGTGTTGGCCGGTCTGCTCGCCCGCAGTGCAATTCCCATCGCCAGCGAACCTCATATCGAGGTGCCATACTTTGCCGTGAGCATCTATCACGAAGGCATTTCTCCCGAGGACTCTGAGCGCCTGCTGGTGCTGCCGATGGAGATCGAACTGCGCAAGGTCGAGGGGGTCGAGGAGCTCACCGCCTATGCATCTGAAGGCTCGGCGACCCTGCTGGTCGAGTTCGACGCCGACTATGATCTCGACACCGCCTTGCAGGATGTTCGCGAGGCTGTCAACCGTGCCAAGGTCAAGCTCCCCAGCACCGCGGAAGAACCCATTGTTCAGGAACAGACCACCGAAGATTTTCCCATCATCCAGGTCAATCTGGTTGGCGCTGGCGTACAGGAGCGGGTGTTGTACAACATCGCCATCGACCTCAGGGACGACATCGAAGCAATTCCAGGGGTGCTTGCCGCAGATATGCAGGGCAATCGGGAAGAACAACTCGAAGCCATCATCGATCCAAATTCCCTGGAGGCTTATCAGATTTCCAATGAGGAGTTGATCACTACCATCATCCGCAACAACCGTCTGATTCCAGCCGGCGCCATCGATACCGGCGCCGGTCGATTTTCCGTGAAAGTCCCCAGCCTCATCGAACAGGCAAAGGACATTTTCGACCTGCCGATCAAGACCAGCGGCGACACCGTGGTCACGCTCAAAGACGTTGCCGAGGTGCGTCGTACTTTCAAGGACAGGACCAGTTATGCCCGGGTCAACGGCAGGAATACCCTGGCTCTGAGAATATCCAAACGTGCCAATGCAAACGTGATCGATACCATCGACAGGGTCAAAGCCATCGTCGAACGGCACAAGCTCTCAATGCCGAACAAGGTCGATGTGTTTTTCTCTCAGGATCAAGCACCGTTTGCTCAACAGCAGGTGACCGAACTGCAAGGCAACATCTTCACCGCCCTGGCGCTGGTCATGGTGCTGGTGGTTGCCGCCATGGGCCTGCGCAGTGGCATCATCGTTGGTCTCGCGATACCGGTTTCGTTCCTCTTTTCACTGATCTTCGTCTATATGCTGGGTTATACCTTCAACTTCATGGTGATGTTCGGCATGTTGCTCGGCCTCGGCATGCTGATCGATGGTGCCATTGTCGTCACCGAATACGCCGATCGGAAAATGACCGAAGGCTTCGATCGGCGCTCCGCGTACGCCATGGCCGCGAAACGGATGTTCTGGCCGGTAACCGCTTCCATCGCCACCACTCTGGCAGCATTTCTACCACTGATGTTCTGGCCAGGCATCTCCGGTAAGTTCATGCGCTACCTGCCGGTCACGGTGTTTACGGTACTGACAGGTTCTCTGCTCTACGCGCTGTTCTTCGGCCCGGTACTCGGCTCGCTGTTCGGCAAGGCAGGATCACAAGACAAAGCGGCCATGGACACACTCCGGCAACTCGAAGACGGAGATCCTACCAAGCTCAACACCATCACCGGCTGGTATGCAAAACTGCTGGCGCTGTCGAGCCGCTATGCGATTGTCACCCTCATCGCTATCGCGACCTTGCTGGGGAGCATTTTCTGGGGCTACGCAACCTATGGTCAGGGCATGATTTTCTTCTCGGATTCGGATCCGAAGTTCGCTCAGATCATCATTCGAGCCCGGGGTAACCTGTCGGCCGACGAGATCAACGTTCTGGTCACGGAAGTCGAAGAAGAAATTCTCCAGGTAACTGGCATTCAGGGTATAAACACCTTCACCAGCTTGACCGGTGGTAGCTCTCGAGACGGGTTCGATCGGATCGGTGGAATCTTTCTGGAACTGCATGACCAGAACGAACGGGATCGCAAGGGTGCGGAAATATTCCAGGAAATACGTGACCGAACAGCACCGCTGGCCGGTATCTCGGTCGAAATCCAGAGTATGGAACAGGGCCCGCCGGTCGGTAAACCCATCCAGATTCAGTTCTCCTCCTATAGCCGGGCGCTGTTGGAACCGGCCGTTGCCGAACTGCGCAGTCATATGGATACGATTCCGGAGATCATCGACATCGACGATACCCGTTCGCTACCAGGTATCGAATGGAAGCTCGTGGTCGATCGAGCACAGGCTGCCCTTTTCGGCGCCGATGTTTCCCAGGTCGGAGTTGCCGTTCAACTGGTGACCAACGGTGTCAAGGTCGGCGAGTATCGACCCGATCGGGCGGATGACGCGGTGGATATCAGGGTTCGATATCCGTCCAAGGACCGCGGCATCGGCGCGCTGGACGACCTGAAGATCACTACCCGCAACGGGCTCGTGCCGATTTCGAACTTCGTCAGCCGTTTGCCCGCACCCAACGTCGATGCAATACAGCGTATTGACGGAATCGCGGTCGAGTTCATTCGCGCCAACGTGGTCGACGGCGTGCTCGTCGATAGCGTGGTGAAGGACCTGCAGAGATGGCTGGACACTCAGGTCTTCGATCCGCAGCTGAACATCGAATTTCGTGGCGCCAACGAAGAGCAGGAAGAATCCATAGCCTTTGTGCAGAGTGCTTTTCTCATGTCGCTGTTGCTGATGTTCGTGTTGCTGGTCACCCAGTTCAACAGCATCTATCAGGGTGTGCTGATCCTGGTCGCCGTGGTCATGTCCACCGCTGGCGTGTTGCTGGGTCTGTTGGTTATGGAGGCGCCTTTCAGCGCGGTCTTGACCGGAGTGGGTGTTGTTGCTCTGGCAGGCATCGTGGTCAACAACAACATCGTGCTCATCGACACCTACAACCATATCCGCCGCGAACATCCCGATTTGAATTACGTCGACGTCATTGTGCGCACCGGTGCCCAACGATTGAGGCCGGTGATGTTGACCACCGTCACCACCATCTTCGGCCTGCTGCCATTGGCGAGCAATCTGTCCATCGATCTGATCAACAGAACCATCCTCTATGGCAGCCAGCTTTCTGCATTCTGGGTTCCATTGTCCCAGGCCATCGTCTCCGGCCTCACCTTTGCGACAATACTGACTCTGGTTGCCACTCCGGCGATGCTGGCCTTACCGCACCAACTCAAAAACTTGAGCGAACGTACTCGTGCGAGATTTGCCCGGTCTGAACAGCCGGTGAGCGCATAGCAGGATCTGGTCACCCCTCCCTGCCAGCGAGGAAGGCGGTGACCGGAGCAACCGGCCAACAACAAAGATAGTCTTCGGCTACCCGAAAGCTTTAAACTCGCCCTCCATGCAAGATCCAGGCTCCTGGATACTCAGTCTGTCTGACCCGCTCTGTATCGACGCCAGTCTCAGCGGCGGCAAAGCAGCGACTCTCTGCCGGCTGTTGCAGGAACGGATGCCCGTTCCGGAGGCTTTCGTTGTCACTGGAGAGGCCTTTCTCGCGCACTTTTCGGATCCAACCCCGGGGCACCGACCGCAACGACCCGAACTCACCAAACACCTTCAGTCGGCGCTGCAGGAGATATGTGCAGACCTGTTGAACGATCCGGATGATACCGGCACCAACATCTATCTGGCGGTTCGCAGCTCCGCTCTGGATGAAGACGGCGCGGCGCACAGCTTCGCGGGACAGCATGCCACCTACTACTACGTGAGCGCGGACAACATAGCCAAGGCTGTCGTCGATTGCTGGATGTCACTGTGGTCCGATTCGGCGATAGCCTACCGACGGGGACTGGAAAGTGACTCCGAAGACTTCGGTATGGCTGTGATCGTGCAGAAGATGATTCAGGCGGAACGATCCGGCGTCTGCTTTACCGTGGATCCTACCGGTGCAAATCCCGACGAGGCGTTGATTGAAGCGAGCTGGGGGCTGGGTGCGGCGCTTGTGGACGGTCGCGTTTCCCCAGACCGCTACTGGCTGGATTCCGCGGGAGAGATTCTGGAGCAGAAAATTGCCCGCAAGCGACTGAAGGTCAGCGAAGATCTCAAAGACCCGAGCGAGCAGCGGCTCGAAAGCGTACCGCGCAACAAGCAGACTCAACCAAGCCTCGACCACTCCGAAGCCTGCCGGATCGCCGAGCTGTCCCGGTCTATCGCAGCAAGCCGCGGCGTTCCCCAGGATGTCGAGTGGGCAATCGACGCAGACAATGTCTACATCCTCCAGAGCCGCCCTATCACTTCAATCAACATGACTCCCCCTCGCGTGGAGGGCCGGTGGGTACTGTTCAAACCCACTGCCGAAAACTTCACCGAACCATTCACCCCGATGACCGTCGATCTGTTTCGCCGGGTAGTACCACCGTTCGGTTGCTTCATTCAGGGACGATTCTACGTGAACGCCGATCTCCTGGAGGCGTTAATACCCTACCGGCTCGACGAAGAATCGCTGTCAGATCTGCTGCTCATGCGGGGTCCACCTC
>QIDL01000102.1 GCA_003228415.1 Gammaproteobacteria bacterium
GACTTACCCGCCATCCGGTAGGAAATATCCCGGCCGATATACGCCCAGGCTGTGCCGTTTTCACGGAAACCCTTGTTGCCCCGGTGTACCACATCCTGCATCGCGTCCACCAGCCGCTCCCAGTCGTCCGCGCTCGGACCCACCACAGCGGGCATCGGGCGCGGTGGATCGAATTCCATCAGCGGTCGATCGCTGGTCAGGACCATTCGCGGTCTCACAACCACGCCGCGATTCGCTATGACGGTTACCATGGTCGCAAGCTGTAGCGGGGTCACCAACAGATCTCCCTGGCCGATCCCCATGTTGACGGTATCGCCCGGATACCAGACCTCGCCTCTGGCACCTTGCTTCCAGATCGGATCCGGCAACAGCCCGCTGCTGGCATCCGCAACGTCCAGGGCCAGTTGCTGGCCGATCCCCATCTGCGCGGCGAAGGACCCCAACTGCTGGATGGTCAGGCGCGAGGCAATATTGTAGAAGAACACGTTGGAAGAGCGATAAATGGCCTTCCTCAGCGTGACGATTCCCTGGCCTCCGGAATTACCCGGCCTCCAGCTCCAATCGCGATAGATCCGATTCTGATTAGGCAGCTTGAACCAACCCCGGTCTTCCAGCTCCTCATCCCAGGTAACGACCCCGCTGGTGAGCCCCGCCAGGGCAACAACCGGTTTGAAAGTCGATCCCGGCGCGTACTGACCGTTGACTGCGCGATTGAAGAGTGGGGTCTGTCGGGAGTTCACCAGGGCCTGATACTGCTCGGTGGGAAATCCGGTAACGAACAGGTTCGGGTCGTAACCCGGATTGCTCACCAGCGCCAGGATCCCGCCCGATCTCGGATCGATGGCAACGATGGCCCCGCGCCGATCACCCAACGCGCCAGTGGCGGCAATCTGCAGCCTTGAATCGAGATGCAGCGTAATGTTCTGGCCCGACGTCGGCGGGTGGACATCCAGGGGCTCGCCGCGAATGCGTCCGTGGGCGTCGGTTTCCACGCGCTGAGACCCTACCTGGCCGTGCAGCGAGGCTTCGTAGTATCGCTCAACCCCCAGACGGCCGACATACTTGGTGGCGCTGTAGTTGACCGGATCCAACCGACGCAAATCGTCCTCGCTCACCCGGCGTACCGAGCCGACCGCGTGGGCCAGCAGAGAGCCAAACGGGTAGTGACGCTCGAGCCGGGTTTTCACCTCCACGCCAGGCAATCGGTAACGGTTGACTGCCAGCCGTGCAATCTCTTCCTCGCTCAACGAACGTTTCAACGCCACCGATTCATAGGGTCGGCGCCGACGCTGCAAGCGCTCCTCGTAACCGGCTCTGTCATCGATGGTGAGCTCAACCAGGGTACCGAGTTCTGCGAGCAAACCATCGAGGTCGACGATGCGTTCCGCAACCAACTCCAGGGAGTACACCGACTGATTTTCGGCGAGCAGCAAGCCGTTGCGGTCATAGATCAAGCCCCGGGTCGGGGCCAGCGGCTGAACCTGTATCCGATTTTCATCTGAACGGGTCTGATAGGTATCGTAATCCAGAATCTGCAGCTGAATGAGTCTCGTCACCAGGAGACCAATCAGCAGCAGGGCAATGCCGAACAGGACGAGCGCCCGACCGACAAAGTCCTGACGTTCGATGGTAGGGTCATTCAGGGGTAGTGCGGACGCCATGAGTTTGCCTGATCGGAGATAGTCGGCTCAGGCCCGATGATAGGGATGACCGTGCTGCAACGTCCAGGCACGATACAGCTGCTCTGCCAGGATTACCCGCACGAGCTGATGTGGAAAGGTCAACGCCGACAACGACATGGCTTCATCTGCCCGCTCCAGGCAGCTTCCGTGGAGACCATCGGCACCACCGATCAGAAAGTTCACGTCGTTCCCTCGCATTCGCCAATCATCCAGCTTCCGGCTCAAGTTTTCCGTGCTGCAGGCCCGTCCACCAACATCGAGAGCCACCACATGATCGCCAGGCCCGACCTTGGCCAGTACACGTGCACCCTCTTCCGCGAGGACTCTAGCAACCGGCCAGCCCTTGCGGTCGGCAGCCGGGATCTCCAGCAACTCCAGCCGACCCGGACCCGGTATCCGCCGCACATAGTCGTCGAATCCCGCACGCACCCAATCAGGGCTCTTTACTCCCACCGCAATCAGGCGCAGTTTCACACTCGCGATTCAGAATCCGTGGGAATGTCCCGCCACAATCTCTCCAGATCGTAGAACCTCCGGGGTTCCGCCTGCATCACATGCACCAGCACATCGCCGAGATCGACCAGCACCCATTCATTTGTCTCACGGCCTTCGACTCCCCGAGGTGGGTGGTCGGCTCCCTTGGCCGCCTCTACGAGGCGATCGACAAGTGATTTGACGTGACGATTAGAGGTACCCGTAGTAAGGATCATATAGTCGGTAATGTCGGTCAGATCGGCCACTGGCAGGATAACGAGGTCGCGGCCTTTGAGGTCTTCAAGAGTTTCTATGACGAGATCACGCAGGGCTTCCGGGGTCACACAATGCTCCTGGGTGGTTCGCGGTCAGTGCACGTTCTTCGATTCATCAATCACCATATAAGTTGTGTTCTCTAATATAAGTTCCGACAGCTATCGGGAGCAAATGATCCGCAACCTGTCCGGTAGCCAGCAGAGACCGGATATCCTCCGCTGCCACCTCGCGCATGGCGCTTTCCACCACGAGAACCCCACCGTTGAGACATCCGCTGAGATTCTCAACGCGGTGACTGTCGGTCAGCGAAGCCATTGTCGCATCCAACCGCAACGAATACCCCGGGCGTTTGAGCACCACCAGATTTGCCAGTTCCAGCACCTCCCGCCAACGATACCAGCTCGGCAACAGTGCGTAGGCATCACTGCCAATCACCCAGGCCAGCACCTTTCCGGGGTTGGCGCTACGTAGCTTCAACAACGTATCAACCGTATAGGACGGTTTCCGCCGACGCATTTCGGATTCGTCGGCGACCAGCCGAGGATCATCGGCGCAGGCCAGACAGAGCATCTGCCAGCGGTCGGCGACGCTGGCGCCGGTACCGCCTTTGTGTGAGGGGTTTGCCGAGAGCACGAGACGGATCTCTTCGAGTCCGAGCTGGTCACACACCGTCTGCGCCGCATGGAGATGGCCGAGATGAACCGGGTCGAACGTTCCACCAAACAAACAGATCAACGGATTCGAATTTCGCCGTTACCGAACACCACGTACTTCTGCGAAGTCAGTCCTTCCAGTCCAACGGGTCCACGGGCGTGCAGTTTGTCGGTCGAAATCCCAACTTCCGCGCCCAGACCAAATTCAAAGCCATCGGCAAACTGAGTGGAAACATTGACCATGACCGACGCCGAATCCACCTCTGCAACAAAGCGCCGCGTGTTGCGGTAATCGTTACTGACGATGGTATCCGTATGTTGAGATCCGTAGTGATTGATATGAGTAATCGCTTCGTCTATGCCATCGACCACTCGGACCGCCAGCACCGGCGCCAGATACTCCTGGTACCAATCCTGCTCGGTTGCAGCTTCTACGGCAATTCGCGCCCGGGTGCGTTCGCACCCTTTCAGCGTTACGCCCGCCGCGCTGAATCGTTCGAGCAATCCAGGCAGCACCGCGTCGGCTATGTCCTGTGCAACCAGCAGCGTCTCCACCGCGTTGCAGACCGCATACTTGGCCGTCTTCGAATTCACCGCGACATCGATCGCCATCGAAAGCTCCGCATCGGCATCGATATAGACGTGGCAGACACCATCCAGATGTTTAATGACAGGAATGAGCGACTCCCTGCTGACCCGCTCGATGAGGTGTTTGCCACCTCGAGGCACGATGACGTCCACCCAATCATCCATCTTCAACAATTCGCCGACAGCCTGACGATCGGTGGTCCCCACCAGGTGCACGACGGCTTCCGGCAGACCCGCTTCGATCAGACCGTTGCCAATACAGGTCGCGATCGCCTTATTCGATTCAATGGCCACCGAGCCTCCCCGGAGGATACAGGCGTTACCCGACTTCAGACACAGGCTCGCGGCATCCACGGTCACGTTGGGCCGACTTTCGTAGATGATACCGACGACTCCCAGAGGCACGCGCATGCGTCCCACCTGAATCCCGCTGGGGCGATAGCACAGATCGGTGATTTCACCCACCGGATCCGCCAGCTTATCCACCTGCAGGATACCTTCGATCATTCGATCGATGGCGCTGTCATCGAGCAGCAGACGATCCACCAACGGCTGATCGAGACCATTGCGCGCCGCCCCCGCCATGTCGACCTCGTTGGCCGCCTTCAACAGTGCGCGATCGGCTTCCACAGCATGGGCGATAGCCGTGAGCGCGGCGGACTTTGTTGCCGTGGGTGCGGCAGCGATGATCCGCGAAGCGTCCCGGGCGGCTTCACCCACTCGGCGCATGTATTTCGCGATATCCGCGGATTCATCTATCGTGTCTAGGGCGCTTTTCATTGCCTCGAATCCCTGGTGTCAACGGCCGCACGGAAAATGGGGTTGGGATTATACGCCGGTTATCCCGGCCGATGGAGCGTGGATTTCCTGCCTTGGCTAGCCACGCAGTTTGTTCACCAGCCGCGTCAACTCCTGTAGCCGTTCCCTCGGCAATTGCAGCTGCAGCAGGCTCTGCTTGATCTCAGCATCTATCGGCAGCAGCTCCGAGAGCCGCCAGCCCACCGATCGTGCATCCTTGAGATCGATGTCCAGGTTGAGCTGCTGGACGCCCGGATGCGCCAGCAGTTCCGACAGCAGGTCCACCAGCCCCTGATGCTCACTGCCCACCGGCGCGACGGGTTCTTCCGGCAGGAAAGCCACTTTTCCAACCAGCAGATGATCAGCGCGTTCGGTCACCCCGCGCACCCGGAATTTCCGCTGACCCCGGACCGTGACACCAAGCCTTCCGTTATTGAGCTGATTGAAATCCACGATGCGGGCTTCGGTGCCGATGTCGAAGAGATTGGGGCCACCCGTATCGGGGCGCCAGGTATCGCTCCCTTCGCGGATCAACACCACCCCAAAAGCCGCGTCGTCTCGCATACAACGGGAGATCATATCCAGGTAGCGGGGCTCGAAGATCTGCAGCTGAATATGACCGCCTTGAAACAGCACCGTGCCCAGAGGAAAGAGCGGAAGTTCGGTCGTTGTCGGATCCATCCCGACACTTTACACCTGCTCTCGCGAATTATGGAGTTGGCCGATAGACTGGCGCCGTGGATTGGTTACAGATCATCTTCCTGGCCCTGCTTCAGGGCGTTACCGAGTTTCTCCCCATCTCGAGCTCTGCCCATCTGATCCTGGCGGCGCAATTCGGCAGCTGGGCGGATCAGGGACTGGCATTCGACGTTGCCGTCCATCTCGGCACTCTCACGGCCGTGTGCGCCTACTTCCGCAACGACCTGCTGGGCTATCTGAACAGCAGCGCCGCCCTGCTCAGCGGTCGAGGCTACGACCATCGCATCGACGAGATGCTGAAAGTCGCGGCGGCGACAATTCCCGTGGCGGTGGCGGGGTTTCTGCTGAAGGACACGGTATCCGAATCCTGGCGGGAGCTCGAAGTTATCGCCTGGGCAACGATCGTTTTTGGGGTCCTGCTGGGGGTGGCCGACCGCGCTCGTGGCGAATCCGAGCTCATTTCCTGGCGCCATGCGCTGATCATCGGAGCGGCTCAGATACTGGCGCTGTTGCCCGGCACCTCTCGATCCGGGATCACCATCACGGCGGCGTTGATGCTGGGACTGTGCCGGAACTCCGCCGCGAGATTTTCCTTCCTGCTGTCCATCCCAACCATCGCCGGAGCGGCATTGTTGACCGGTTTCGACCTGACGGCCGAGCTGGGACCAGCTCACTGGCGGGATTTCGCTCTCGGCGCTTTACTGGCGGGGGTCAGCGCTTATCTGTGCATCGCCACCTTTATCGCCCTGGTGGAGCGCACGGGCATGCTGCCATATGTGATCTACCGGCTGCTGCTTGGCCTGGCACTACTCTGGATCGCCGCCTGACTCCGATTTTTCTGGCTCTGCAGCCAGTCATCGTGGCAGGTACCGGCTATCTGAAGCGGCTAGAACGGGATATCGTCATCGAAATCGTCGTTGTCGGAGAGCGTTGCCGCGTTGTCTGGTGATGGCGGCTGGCCCATCTGTCCAGCAGCGGCAGGTTGCGACTCGAAGCCGGTGGGCGCACCGCCACCTCGACTGTCCAGCATCTGCAGCTCTCGGGCCATGATCTCCGTGCGATAGCGTTTCTGTCCGTCCTGCTCCCAGTTCGAGGTTCTCAAGCTGCCTTCGATGTAGACCTTGGAGCCCTTTTTGAGGTATTCCCCGGCAATTTCCGCCAACCGACTGAAGCACACCACATTGTGCCACTCGGTGCGCTCCTGCTGCTCGCCCGATTGTTTGTCGCGCCAGCTTTCACTGGTGGCAACACTGAAGTTGGTCACCGGGTTACCGCCCTGGGAATAGCGGGTTTCCGGATCTCTGCCCAGATTACCAATGAGTATGACTTTGTTGATTCCCCGTGCCATGTCCTCTCTGCGTCCTTCTTTCTCATGATCTCAAACGCTGCCAGTCTATCGTATCGGCCGATCTCAAGTCAGAAGATTTCCGCCGATGTCAGTAGAGGAGAAGACCCCGCTTGCCCCGCAGCAACCATCCGTTTATGTTGCCAGGTTTTCCCGATGAAAATCGGCCAGAAGGAAGCGCAAGCGAGTGGATACGATTTCGGTCAGGGGGGCCCGTACCCACAATCTGCGGAATATCAATCTGGATATTCCACGGGACAAGCTGATCGTCATCACCGGCTTGTCCGGATCCGGCAAGTCGTCACTGGCGTTCGATACTCTCTATGCGGAAGGTCAGCGGCGCTACGTGGAATCCCTGTCTGCCTACGCGCGGCAGTTTCTCTCCATGATGGAGAAGCCCGATGTGGACCATATCGAAGGACTGTCACCTGCCATCTCCATAGAGCAGAAGTCCACCTCCCACAATCCGCGCTCCACCGTAGGTACCATTACCGAAATCTATGACTATCTGAGATTGCTGTTTGCCCGGGTGGGAGAACCCCGATGCCCGCACCACGACAAGCCGCTGGCGGCCCAGACGGTCAGTCAGATGGTGGATCAAGTCCTGTCGCAGCCGGAAAACAATCGTGTGATGGTGCTGGCTCCGGTAGTCAGCGATCGCAAAGGCGAGCACCTGCACGTGTTCGCCGAGCTCATGAGCAACGGCTTCATCCGCGCTCGCATTGACGGCATCGTGGTCGATCTCGACGAAGCTCCCGCGCTGAAAAAAAACAAAAAACACACCATCGAAGCGGTTGTGGATCGACTGCGCATTCGCGCGGACGTCCAGCAGCGTCTGGCCGAATCGTTTGAAACCGCCCTGGAGCTGACGGACGGACTCGCAAGGGTGGCGGATATGGACGACGAAAGTGTGCCGGAACTGGTATTTTCCGCCCGATTTGCCTGCCCGGTCTGTGGCTACAGCATCAGCGAGCTCGAACCTCGCATGTTTTCCTTCAACAATCCCGCGGGTGCCTGTCAGGAGTGCGACGGGCTCGGGATCAAGCAGTTCTTCGACCCGGACCTGGTGGTCCAGGATGAAGACCTGACGCTGGCCGAGGGTGCCATCCGCGGTTGGGACCGGCGCAACGTCTACTACTTTCACATGCTTTCTTCGTTGGCCCAGCACTACGGATTCGACGTGGAATCACCGTACAACGCGCTGAAAAAGAAACATCGGAACGCGATTCTTTACGGCAGCGGCGCCGAACGTATCGATTTCAGCTATGTAAACGATCGTGGCGATGTCATTCATCGACGTCATCGTTTCGAAGGCGTCATTCCGAACATGGAACGCCGTTACCACGAAACCGACTCCAACATGGTCCGGGACAACCTGCAGAAGTATCTCAGGGTCAGGAGTTGTCAGGATTGTGGCGGTACCCGACTGCGCGAGGAATCGCGCCACGTTTTCATCAACGCCACCAATTTACCCACCATTACCTCCGGCTCCGTGGAAGAGTCCCTGAACTACTTCAAGAGTCTGAAACTCACCGGCCGCAGAGGCGAGATCGCGGACAAGATCCAGAAAGAAATCCAGGCCCGGCTGCAGTTTCTAGTGGACGTGGGGCTCAACTATCTGACCCTGGATCGCAGTGCCGAGACGTTATCCGGCGGTGAAGGCCAACGTATCCGTCTCGCCAGTCAGATCGGCGCCGGCCTGGTTGGTGTCATGTACATTCTGGACGAGCCTTCCATCGGCCTGCACCAGAGAGACAACGCAAGGCTCTTGAAAACTCTGTTGCACCTGCGGGATCTCGGCAATACCGTACTGGTTGTCGAGCACGACGAAGAAGCCATCCGCCACGCCGACCACATTGTCGACATCGGTCCCGGTGCCGGCATTCACGGCGGCGAGATTGTCGCTGCCGGTACCCTGGATAAAATCCTCAAGAGTCGCAGATCCCTCACAGGTCAGTACCTGTCGGGGAAGAAGTCCATAGCGGTACCCAAGGTACGCACCCCCTATAACAAAGACAAAGTGATTCGGATGGTGGGCGCGTGTGGCAACAATCTGCAGAATCTGACGGTAGATGTGCCTTGCGGACTCTTTACCTGCATCACCGGGGTATCCGGTTCGGGCAAATCGACACTCATCAACCACACCCTCTATCCGGTAAGTGCCACAGCGCTCAACAAGGCCAGCACCCTGACCGCTGCAGCTCACCAGGAGGTCCTGGGGCTGGAGCACCTGGATAAGGTCGTGGACATCGATCAGAGCCCCATCGGCCGGACCCCGCGCTCCAATCCAGCCACCTACACCGGCCTCTTCACCCCTATTCGTGAGTTGTTCGCCCAGACACAGGAATCCAGAGCGCGCGGCTACAAGCCCGGGCGTTTCAGCTTCAATGTCCGGGGCGGCCGCTGCGAAGCCTGCCAGGGCGACGGCGTCATCAAGGTAGAAATGCATTTCCTCCCGGACATTTACGTGCCGTGCGATGTCTGCAGAGGCAATCGCTACAACCGCGAGACCCTGGAAGTCCGATACAAAAAGAAAAATATCCACGAAGTGCTGGACATGACCGTCGAGGAAGCGCGGGAATTCTTCGACGCGGTGCCCATGCTGTCTCGCAAACTACAGACCCTCATGGACGTCGGGCTCTCGTACATTCGCCTGGGTCAGAGCGCTACTACCCTGTCGGGGGGTGAAGCACAGCGTGTGAAGTTGTCCCGGGAGCTTTCGAAACGGGATACCGGCAAGACGCTCTACATACTCGATGAGCCGACAACGGGCCTTCACTTCCACGACATCGCGCAGCTGTTGGATGTGCTGCACAGACTGCGCGATCACGGCAACACGGTGGTTGTCATCGAGCACAATCTGGACGTCATCAAAACCGCCGACTGGATCATCGACCTGGGTCCGGAGGGCGGATCCGGTGGCGGGCGGATCGTCGCGGTGGGGACACCGGAGGCGCTGACCAGAAAGAAGCGCTCCTACACCGGTCGGTATCTGAAATCCGCACTCGAGGCCGGAGCCTCCAGGTCGGTCAAACGCCGCTGACGGTGGACGTCCTGTTGGTGGCTCTGTTGGTGGCTCTGTTGGTGGCTCTGTTGGTGGCCTGGTTGGTGGCCCTGTTGGTGAGAGTGTCAATGAGACTGTTCACGGGATCGCCCCTTCGCTGAGCTGACCGACCGCATAGTCCACCGCCCGCGCGGTCAGTGCCATGTAGGTAATCGACGGATTGACACAGGACGAGGAGGACATGGCAGCACCGTCCGTCACGAACAGATTCTCGATGTCATGGGCCTGGTTGAAGCCATTCAGGACGGAGTTCCCCGGATCCCGGCCCATGCGCGCGGTACCCATCTCATGGATCGCCGCACCACCCACTTTTTTGACATCATAGGGACTGACCTCAACGGCACCTGCGGCCGTCAGCATAGCCGCCGCATCGGTCTGCATCTGTGCAATCAGCCGGCGCTCGTTGTCGCCCCAACGGAAATCGAAAGTCACCTGTGGTATCCCATAGCGATCGATTTTGGTCGGATGCAGGGCCATCCGATTATTGCTGTCCGGCAGACATTCACCGAACCCGTTGAGGGTCATGATCCAGGGTCCGGGTTTCCTCAGGGATTGCTTGAACTCACTGCCAAACCCGGGAGTCAATCGGGCCATGGTCTGCCAGTTGAGTCGCGAAGCACCCCCTTGATAGCCGAAGCCACGCAAAAAAGACAAAGATTCGCCGTCACCTCCGGCCTCGCCACTGCCCCAATCCAGATTGTGATAACGGGGTACATAGATGCCATTCGGGCGGGCACCCATGGGATAGTATTCCTCAAAACCGGAGAACACGCCCCGCGCCCCCGCACCGTAGCAGTGGTCCATCAGATAGCGGCCCAGCGCACCACTTCGATTGGC
>QIDL01000152.1 GCA_003228415.1 Gammaproteobacteria bacterium
AGCACACCGGCTTTCTCGCAGGAGCGCTTGAACCGGCGAAGTGCTACATCGAAAGGTTCGTTCTCTTTGACTTTAACGCTGGGCATCTATTTGGTACTTACCTGTTTGTACGAGTTCTCTACCCCTTTCCACCGATTCTTCACAGCGGGGGCGGTTCGTTGGGTGGTTGATTGAAAGGGCGCGAATTCTACTGACATCGCCGGCTTATTGCAAAGCACACCATCCCCTTTGAAACCCCTGCAGAGTGCGTCGTCACCGGCCACCGTCGCTCGAGAAAACGTTTAACATTGCATCCATGCTCGTTCTTGGTATCGAAACCTCCTGCGATGAAACCGGCGTGGCCCTCTACCACAGCGAGAGCGGCCTGCTGGCGGATGCCCTGCACAGCCAGATAGACCTCCACGCCCGATTTGGCGGTGTGGTACCGGAACTGGCCTCGAGAGACCATATCCGCAAGATCGTACCCCTCGTTCGCCCGGCCTTGAGTGAATCCGAGACCACGCTCGACGATCTGGACGGCGTGGCCTACACCGCCGGGCCGGGGCTGACCGGGGCGCTCATGGTCGGCGCAGGCTTCGGCCAGACGCTGGCCTGGTCGCTCGATATTCCCGCCATCGGCATTCATCATATGGAGGGGCATCTGCTGGCCCCGCTGATGGAGGCATCCGGGGCTTCAGCCACGGCAGCTTCTGCCGCCTTTCCCTTCATCGCGCTACTGGTCTCCGGCGGCCACACCCAACTGGTGGAGGTGGCCGCCGTGGGGGAATACGAGCTGCTTGGAGAATCACTGGACGACGCTGCCGGTGAAGCCTTCGACAAGGTTGCCAAGATGCTCGGCCTCGGCTATCCGGGCGGACCGGCACTGGCAGCTTGTGCCAGGGAGGGTGATCCTGGACGCTTCCGCTTCCCTCGGCCAATGACCGACCGTCCCGGCCTCGATTTCAGTTTCAGCGGTTTGAAGACCTATGCCATGAATACCGTCAACGCGGCCGAGCCACTCTCCGACACAGACCGGTCAGACATCGCCCGGGCATTCGAGGAGGCGGTCGTGGACACGCTGCTGATCAAGTGCCGCCGGGCGCTCGAACAGAGGGCTATCTCGACGCTGCTGATCGCCGGTGGTGTCAGCGCAAATACCCGGCTCAGATCCGTTCTGACCGAGAAACTCGATGCCAGCGTCATCTACCCGGCGCAGCATCTTTGTACCGACAACGGCGCCATGATCGCCTATGCCGGGTGTTTGCGGCTGCAGGCCGGGCAGGCCGATGAGCAGGTCGTGAGAGTCCGGGCCCGCTGGCCGATGACAGAACTGCCAGAACTGGACGCGCGCCCGGGCCCGGGCGCCCTCCGCGCTCCCGGCGCCCTCCGCCCCAGCCGGCGCTGAGCATGGGCACGGTCTTTATCAGACGTCTGCCGATCGAGTGTGTGATCGGCGTTCACTCGCACGAACGAGCCTCGAAACAGCGCCTGCTCATATCGGTCACGCTGGAAACGGATTTCACCCAGGCGGCTGCAACGGACGCCCTGGTCGACACCGTGGACTACGTGGCTATCGCAGCAGAGATTCAGGCAACCGCCGAAAGCGGCCGGTTTCACCTGATAGAGACCCTCGCGGAACGGCTGGCCGTCGATCTCCTGACGACTTCGATTACCGGGGTGACCGTGGAAATTGAAAAGCCCGCCGCGCTCGAAGCTACCCCGGAAGTAGGCGTGCGCGCGTACCGGCAACGGGATCCCGAACGATGACCCATCGGCCCGGGCGCCTCCCTACCGTCCTGGCTGCCTTGCTTTACGCCAGCGTGATAACAATGTCAGCCTGCGAGCCAGGTTCCGACCAAGCCTCTGACCAGGACAGGACAAACATGGATGTGACAACACTCTCCGAGCTCGAACTGCAGAAGCTGCTGGCCACCGGAGAACTCAGCGCCAGCACGGTAACCGCGGCCTATCTGCAACGCATCGCCGAACTCGACGCTCAGGGCCCGATGCTGAATGCCATCATCCAGGTCAATCCCGACGCCGCACGGATTGCCACCGAGCTGGATGAGGCGTTTTCCCGATCCGGACCCCTCGGACCTCTCCATGGCCTGCCGGTGGTGCTGAAAGCCAACATCGACACTGGCGATGAAATGGCTACCAGCGCCGGATCCCTGGCACTGGCCGATCATATGGCAACGGCGGATGCGCATCTGGTCACGGCGCTTCGAGGTGCTGGAGCCGTCATCATCGGCAAGTCGAACCTCAGCGAATGGGCGAACTTCCGCGACAGCAATTCATCGAGCGGCTGGAGCAGTCTCGGCGGCCAGACCAGAAACCCCTACGTGCTGGATCGAAACCCCTGCGGCTCATCATCGGGCTCCGCGGTGGCGGTGGCTGCGGCCCTGGCGCCACTTGCCGTCGGAACAGAAACCAATGGCTCCATCGTATGCCCCGCGGGGGTCAACGGCGTCGTTGGCATCAAGCCAACCGTCGGCCTGGTGAGCCGGACCGGTATCCTGCCTATCTCCCATACTCAGGATACCGCCGGGCCAATGGCCCGGAGTGTGGCAGGCGCCGCCCTGTTGCTGCAGTCGCTGGTCGACTATGACTCCTCCGACGCCGGTGCGATCCGGCTGAGCGCCGACCCCGCTGCTCTGCTTCCCGATACCACTCGCACCGACCTGAAGGGACGTCGCATCGGCATTCTGAGAACCTACCAGGGCGTCGGAACCCGGCCACGCGTAGAGGCAATCTATCAGCAGGCCGTAGAGCGGCTGGAGGTTCTGGGGGCTGCCCTGGTCGATCCCGTCGAGTACCGATCGACGTCCGCCATGCGTGGCGCGTCCTATCGGGTACTGCTCCATGAGTTCAAGGCTGGATTGAACGCCTATCTCACCGCCCACGAGCTACCCGAGCATCTGAACAGTCTGTCCGATCTGATTGTCTACAATCGTGCCCGGCAGGAGCGGGTGATGCCGTTTTTCGGCCAGAGCATTTTCCTGGACGCGGAAGCCAGCACCGGTCTCGAAGATTCCGACTATCTGGAGTCGAAATCGGCCAGTCAGGATCAACTCAGAAGCGACATCGACTCACTGTTTGCCACGCAGCAGCTCGATGCTCTGTTTCTGCCGGTCAACGGTCCAGCCTGGAAAACCGACTGGATCAACGGCGATCAATCCGGCTACGGCAGCACCGCCTATCTGGCCGCGATCACCGGCTACCCGAGCATCGTGCTGCCCGCTGGCGCGGTGAATGGACTGCCTGTGGCTGTGGGCTTCATGGGGCTTGCCCAGACCGATGCCGAGCTGATTCAAATGGCCTACGCGCTGGAACAATCACTGCCAGAGTTACCGCTGCCCGAATATCTGCCGACCCTCGAGCAACCCTGAGCGGAACCGGTGGCTGCTGCGGAATCGAGGCGGTCGGCCACCGCGGTCAGCCACCGGATGCCAGCGCCACGGTAATCGCTTCGACACGAGCCTCATCCAGCGCCCGCCCGAGCTCGGCGCCGGACAGCCCCCGCGCCTGTAGCTTCGCCGGGGTGACAGCAACGGAAATGCCATCAAGCATCCCCACCAGCGGTTCGAGATCCACACTCTTCAGTGACTCGACAACGGCCAGGAAGCGAACCAATGGGCTGTCGGGATTGAATGCCCGAGCTTCGCTGAGCGCCCGATAAAGCACCTCAGGTTGCTGTTCGCGCCAACGGGCAACACCATCCGCCCAGTCGGCGATCCAGCCCGCCAGCCGGTGGTGTGACTTCGGAACCTTCAACCGACGTGCCATCGCATCGACTTCCCCACGAGTGAGTTCGCCGACATAGGCGCCGAAACGTTGGTCGGCATCCTCGAGCCGAGCCGGCTCGATCGGACGTTTTGACTCGAACTCCATGAGCCAGGGTTGCAAAGCATCACAGTCTCTGAGTACCTCGACAAATCGTTCAGGTGCTGCACCACCGAGCGCCTTTGACAATTCGCCCCACACACGCTCCGCGGATAGCTCGTCGAGTTCGCCAGAGAGCGCCATTGCCTGCATCAACCGCCGTGTTTCTCCGGCCACCTCGAACTCCGGCAACTGAGCCGCAAAGCGTGCCACCCGAAAGACCCGCAATGGATCTTCCGCAAACGCTTCCGAAACATGTCGGAGCTTGCGTTGCTCGAGATCGGCCTGACCACCATAGGGGTCCACGAGCACTCCGTCGTGGGAACGGGCCATGGCGTTGATGGTGAGATCGCGTCTGGAAAGGTCCTCGGCCAACGTAACGGATACATCGGTCTGAAATCGAAAACCCTTGTGGCCGGGCCCGGTCTTGCGTTCGGTTCGAGCCAGCGCGTACTCCTCCCGGGTCTCGGGATGCAGAAACACGGGAAAATCCCTGCCCACCTGCTGATAACCCTGATCAAGCAGTATTTCCGCAGAGCCGCCAACAACGACCCAATCCTTTTCGCCCACCGGTCTCCCCAACAGGCCATCGCGAACCGCACCCCCGACCAGATAAATTTCCATGCCGCGACGTTAGCAGACGTGCAGCGGAATTTCCCGAAGACGACGCTGCCGATCTTGTCTTGAGAGGACACTTGAGAGGCTTCCCCCAGAATGAGAAGCTGCATGCTCACAACCCGCAACGGCAACGGCCACCTCCCCTGACGACCCCCAGGTGCTCAACTGGTACTCCCATAACAAGCTGGTCCAATGAGGAGCCAACCGTGAATCGAACCCATACCGTGCTCGCCATCTGCCTCTTGAGCGCCACCATGGTGGCCTGGCTGCTCACGAGCCGCGACCATCAACCAGGCGCACCCAGCCGGGTACCTGCCTCGACGGTCAACGACCTGGATGTGCAGGCGAACCTCGCAACTCAATCGTCATCCGGTCAACGAGACACCGAGCTGCCGGAAACGGATCACCTCGAGAGGATTCTCGGCATCGATGTCAGGAAGGATCGTCCCTGCACCGTCGAAATCCGCTACGTGGTGGACTCGGAATCATCCACTTCCACAGAAGCCTATGTCTGCATACCAGACGAAACCGAAGAACAGGACCCCTATGAAAGCTGGGACGCCAGCACACTGGCGGCACTCGCCTACGGAGACGCTCACGCAGCGGCCGTGCTGGGATTGCGCCACGTGGTTTCAGAAAATCGAATGGAAGAGGTGCTGGGACTGGCGCTACTGTATCGATCGGTGGCGCTGTCCGGCGATCTGGATACCTTCAAGAAGGCCATCGGCCTGCGCTACTCGGTCGTCGAGATCGACGCCGAGCCCAACCTTCACAATCTCAAACAACTCGCCGTCTTCGCAACGATCGCCAGTCGCCTGGGTGACGATTCCCTGCATCCCGACCGGTACTTCGAGCGCCTGCGCCAGCATGTACCCGATGAAGAAATAACCACCATCCTCACCGGTGTGGACGCCGTTCTGGAAACCATGGCTGCCATTCAGACTGGAGCCACAGGAGACACCACGATCCGGGAGGCACTTGAAAATGCATAAGCTCGCCTTCCTCATGCTGCTGCTCGCCAGTTCTCCCGCCTGGTCGGTCAAACTGATCTGCGCGGACTGCAGAGACCCTGAACTCCATCCCATGGACTTTGGCAATTTCGCCTACAACCAGGTATTCGGATCTCAGGCCTGGCTTTCCCCCTCCCAGGGCAACCGGATCGAAGTGCGCAATCTACAGGGGCAGTGGGCCATGGTAGATCTCAACTTCATCCTCCAGGAGTCCGGTCTGACCATCAATATGGGATTCCTCTCCTTCAGCGTGATCACCCCCACCGGCAGTATCGAAATCAAGGTGCAGAACGCGAGTGGCGTTGTGATCACCTACGAGGTATTCACCGGCACACCCGATCTTCAGGTGGGTGTACTGACGAACGAACCGCCCACACCCACAACCCCGCAGGTCCAGATATCCGCCGAAGACATAGAGATATTCGTCAGCAACTACGAGCCCTACGTTGCACCCCGGGATTTCATGATCTACTGGAATCTGTCGACCAGCGAGTAGCGCCGGACGAACAGAGGGCAACGACACCCCCGGCAGGGATGCTAGGCCTAGGCCCTAGGCCGCATCCTTGTCGGCTTCTTTTGAATCCTTCTCCGGACAATGATGGCGAGTCACCACCTCGTCCTGCCAGGTAGACTCCAGCGTCACCGGAAATCCCCAGAGCCGGTGGAAGTGCTTGAGCACACTGTCTGTGGTTTTACCCAGAGGCCGGCGGCGGTGTTGGGTATGCTCGAGTGTCAGACTTCTATCACCCTCGACGTTCACCCGTACCACCTGAATATTCGGTTCGCGATCACCAAGATTGTACTGACCGGCAAGCAACTCCCTGACTTGCCGATAGCCGCAATAATCGTGAATCGCCTTGACCTCGATCTCCTGTTCCTTATCGTCATCGAGAATGCCGAAAAGCCGGAAATCCCGCATCACCTTCGGTGACAGAAATTGTTGAATAAAGGATTCATCTTTGAAATCCCGCATGGCGGCCGGTAACACAGTCAGCCAGTCCGCACCCGCAATATCCGGGAACCATTCACGATCTTCATCGGTAGGCGACTGACAGATCCGCTTCAGATCCGAATAGATCGCAAATCCCAGCGCATAAGGATTCATGCCGTTGTAGCCCGGGTGATCAAAGCCCGGCTGAATGAGCACGGCGCTGTGTGAAGAGAGAAACTCCAGCATGAAACCATCGGTCACCAGACCTTCATCATAGAGCTGGTTCAGCAACGTGTAGTGCCAGAACGTCGCCCAGCCCTCGTTCATCACCTGAGTCTGGCGCTGTGGGTAGAAGTACTGGGCGACCTTCCGCACGATTCGAACGATTTCCCGCTGCCAGGGTTCCAGCAGAGGGGCATTTTTTTCGATGAAGTAGAGCAGGTTTTCCTGCGGCTCCTCTGGAAACACATTTTCATCATCACAGTGAATAGACTGAGCCTGAGGCAGGGTACGCCACAGATCGTTCAGATTGCGTTGCACATACTCTGCTCTTTCCGCCTGACGCCTCTTCTCTTGTTCTGCCGAGATCGGATACGGCCGCTTGTAACGATCCACTCCGTAGTTCATCAGTGCGTGGCAGGAATCCAGTACTTCTTCCACCTCCGTCACACCGTGGCGTTCCTCGCAACTGGCGATGTATTTCTTCGCGAACAGCAGGTAGTCGATGATGGCAGTCGCATCTGTCCAGGTACGAAACAGATAGTTACCCTTGAAAAATGAATTGTGACCGTAACAAGCGTGCGCAATCACCAGCGCCTGCATGGTCATGCTGTTTTCTTCCATCAGATAACTGATGCAGGGATCCGAATTGATGACGATTTCGTAGGCAAGCCCCATCACTCCACGCTGGTAATTCCTGTCCACCTCCACGAACTGCTTGCCGAATGACCAGTGGTTATAACCCACGGGCATGCCGATGGATGCGTAGGCGTCCATCATCTGATCGGAGCGAATGACCTCGATCTGATTCCGATAGGTGTCGAGACCGAAGGACTCGGCGATACGGCCAATTTCCTGATCAAAGGTCTCGATCAGCTCGAATGTCCAGTCACTGCCATCGCAAAGCGGGGATCGCTGTCTGTTGCTCATGCTGCATCCCTCTTCTGAAACAAGTCATGGAACACCGCGAAGATGTCTCCCACCTCGGCAATCTGGCGCTGCGCAAAAGTATCCGGGTGACTCTCCGCAACCTGTTCATATTCCTGCCACAGAGCCTGATGGTTACGCTTGGTGATCTCCACGTAAGCAAAATACTGCACTACCGGCAGGATGCTTTCCTCGAGAAGCTTTCGACAGGTCGGCGAATCATCGTTCCAGTTGTCGCCATCCGACGCCTGAGCGCCGTAGATATTCCACTCGTTGGGAGAATACCGGGCTTCAACGATTTCCTGCATCAGCGTGAGGGCACTGGAAACCACCGTTCCCCCGGTTTCCCGAGAGTAGAAAAATTCCTGTTCGTCAACTTCCTTCGCCACCGTATGGTGTCGGATGAAGACGATTTCCGTACGTTCATAGTGGCGCTTCAAAAACATGTACAGCAGCAGATAGAAGCGTTTTGCCATGTCTTTGATCTGTTGATCCATCGAACCGGAAACATCCATCAGACAGAACATCACCGCCTGGGAGGTCGGCAGCGGGCGTTTCTGATGCAGGTTGTAGCGCAAGTCATTGGTATCGAGAAACGGCACTCGTTTGATTCTTCGTTCGAGCAGTTCAATCTCCAGCGCCAGGCGCCGCTCACTCACCTCATCACCCTGGTTGGAGGCTTCTTCGCGCTTCGCCTCGGCGGCTTTGAGCAACTTTCGAGCCTCCCCGGTCAGAGCAATCCGGCGCGCTTTCGAGGCCTTGAGTGATCTCAGCACCGAGAGTTTGGCCGGCACTCCATCGGTGGTGAAACCCGCATGCTCGTATTTGTAGCTGGCGTTGCCTTTGAGGGCGCGCTTGGTCAAGTTCGGCAGAGCAAGATCATCGAATAGAAAATCGAGGAACTCCTCATGGGAAAGTTGAAAGACGAACTCATCGACACCTTCGCCGGAATTCGAAGCCTCGCCTGCGCCGCCACCCCCGGGACCACCGCCATCCGACCGCTTGATTCGATCTCCTTTGACGAACTCCTTGTTACCAGGATGAACAATGCTGCGGCTGCCGCCAGATCCGTGATGAAATACCGGCTCCGATACGTCATCACCGGGAATGACTACCTCTTCACCACGTTCCATGTCGGTGATACTGCGGTTGTTCACCGCATCTGACACGGCTCGTTTGATGTGTTTCTTGTACCGATCAAGAAAACGCCGTCGGTTAACCGTGCTTTTATTCTTGGCGTTCAAGCGTCGGTCGACGATGTAAGACATCAGTTACTCCTGCCTTTCAGGCCCCGGACACTCACCCGGATTGATGAGCGTCACAACGAGCCAGGCCCATTACTGGGACTTGCGTACCCTGAGGTACCACTCAGCGAGGAGCCGAACCTGCTTCTCCGTATAACCACGGTCCACCATGCGCTCGACAAAATCGTTGTGTTTGCGCTGCTCCTCACTGGAGGACTTGGCATTGAAAGAAATGACCGGCAACAGATCTTCGGTGTTGGAAAACATTTTCTTTTCGATCACCGATCGCAGCTTCTCGTAGCTGAGCCAGGACGGGTTGCTGCCATTGTGGTTGGCCCGCGCTCTGAGAACGAAGTTGACGATCTCGTTGCGAAAGTCTTTCGGATTACTGATTCCGGCGGGCTTCTCGATCTTTTCCAGGTCCTCGTTCAGCGATCCGCGATCGAGAACGTCTCCGGTCTCAGGATCCCGGTACTCCTGGTCTTGAATCCAGAAGTCCGCATAGGTCACATACCGGTCGAATATGTTTTGTCCGTATTCCGAGTAGGACTCGAGATAGGCCGTCTGAATCTCCTTACCGATGAACTCCACATACTTGGGAGCCAGGAATTCTTTGATATAGCGTAGCAATCGATCTCGAGTTTCCTGATCGTACTGCTCCTGCTCGATCTGTTGCTCGAGCACATACATCAAGTGCACCGGATTGCCCGCTACTTCGGTGGCATCAAAATTGAAGACCTTGGAGAGAATCTTGAACGCGAAGCGGGTGGACTGACCACTCATGCCTTCAGCAACACCGGCCGCATCCCGATACTCCTGGATGCTCTTCGCTTTCGGGTCCGTATCTTTCAGATTCTCGCCATCGTAGACGCGCATCTTCGAGAAGACGTTGGAATTTTCCGGCTCGGCGAGGCGTGAAAGCACGGAATATTGTGCGAGCATTCTCAGGGTATCCGGTGCGCAGGGTGCGTCGTGCAGAGAACTCTCGTTGATCAGCTTCTCGTAGATTTTGACCTCTTCATCGACACGCAGGCAGTAGGGGACCTTGACGATGTAGACCCGATCGATGAAGGCTTCGTTGTTTTTGTTGTTACGAAACGTCTGCCACTCGGACTCATTCGAGTGAGCCAGCACAATCCCATCAAACGGGATGGTGCCAATGGCTTCGGTTCCGTTGTAGTTGCCTTCCTGGGTTGCCGTCAGCAGCGGATGCAGCACCTTGATCGGCGCTTTGAACATCTCCACGAACTCGAGGAGACCCTGGTTGGCTTTGCACAAACCGCCAGAGAAGCTGTAAGCATCCGGATCATTTTGCTCGAAGTCCTCGAGCTTACGGATATCTACCTTGCCAACCAGCGCCGATATGTCCTGATTATTCTCATCGCCAGGCTCGGTCTTGGCCACCGCAATCTGGTTGCGCAGTGATGGATACTTTTTCTCAACTTTGAATTGAGTAATATCTCCACCGTACTCCCGCAACCGTTTTGCCGCCCACGCAGACATGAATCCGCGGAGGTATCGACTCGGAATTCCGAAGTCTTCACTCAGAATCGCACCGTCCTCTTGAGGATCGAAC